>NZ_JBEZJL010000106.1:0-30280 GCF_040651755.1 Actinomadura sp. NPDC048394
ACTGTTTCCCCCGGCCGGCCAATCCAAGGGCACCTTCGGGGTTGTTTAAAACCATATAATTGGCCATGGCCCCCCCCCCCAAACTTCCGGGGGCCCCGGTCAACCCCGGCCGCCGGCTCTACTGCGTCGCCTGTCAGGGCTGTCCGGGGTTGAGCGCCACGAACAGGCCCTCCGCCTCGGCGCAGAGGGTCTCGCCGTCGAAAATGGCACCCTTGAGGAAGCGCTTGCGACCCTCCTCGCGATCGAACCACGCCTCGGCGCGCAGATCGCGATCCAGGGGGGTGATGCTGCGGTAGTCGACGCGAAGGTAGGCGGTGCGGGAGATGGGACGTCCGCCCGCGTTGGCCAGTCTTCCGAGCATCTCGTCGAACACCAACGGGATCGCCCCGCCATGCGCGGCCCCGTTGCCGCCGAGGTAGTAGCGGCCGAACCGGACACTTCCACGGACATGCTCATCGTCGGACTCGTCGACCCGGAACGCCGGAACAAGCGCTTGGCCCCGCCCGGGGAGGTCGATACGGTGGCCGGCGATCTGCTCCCGCTCGGAGACGGCGTACAGCCCCAGTTCCACCGCCAGGTCCTCGAAGGCCCGGGTCATCTCTTTGAGCAGTTCCGGCGGCGGAGCCGCGCCGGTGATCCGGTCCTGAAGCAGGCGCAGCGACTCGATCATCCCGGCGAATTCGGGCCCGCCGGGAGCGGAGTCGTCGCCGTTCCCGGCTCCCCAGCCGCCGGTGGTGTAACGGCTCATCCGCGCGCCACGGGACGGAACAGCGGCAGCAGCCAGCCGTCGGAGATCGGTGAGAACAGGACTTCGAGCTCCATGCCGATCTCGACCTTCTCCGGCTCGACATCGACGACGTTGCTGACCAGGCGAGCGCCCGGGGCGTCTGGCAGGTCGAGGATGACCGGGACCAGGGTGATGTCGGGCAGGCCGGGGAAGCCATGGACGACCGAGAAGCTGAACACGGTCGCGCGGCCGGACAGCTCCGTCCAGTCCACCTCGGTCGACTGGCATTCCGGGCAGAACGGCGTCGGAGGAAGCCGGAACGTTCCGCAGGCGGCGCACTTGGGTGCGACCAGCCGCTCCTGCTTCGCCGCCTGCCAGAACGGTTCGGTCGAGGTATCGGTCGTGATCCGCACTCGGTCGGCCGGCAGTGCCTGTGCCTTCATGTTCGCTCCCATGCTGTTCATGCGTCCCGGCCGAGGATGAGCCCGCTGACCGGCAGCGCCGCGGGGCCGCCGGAGACCAGCGCCAGCTCCGCGTCGGCCACCTGGTTGACGGCGGTGCCGCGCATCTGCTCGACGGCTTCGCGGATGTGGGTCATGCCGATGATGTACGCCTCCGACAGCTGCCCGCCGTGGGTGTTCACCGGGATCGAGCCGCCCTTGTAACGGATCGCGCCGCTCTCGACGAACTCGCCGCCCTCGCCCTTCTTGCAGAAGCCGTAGTCCTCGAGCTGCATGAGGACCATCGGCGAGAAGTGGTCGTAGAGCAGCGCGACGTCGATGTCGGCGGGCGCGACGCCGGCGCGCTGGTACAGGTGCTTGGCGACGGGGGCGTGTCCGGAGGAGGCGAACGTCTCGCCGGGCATGCCCATCCAGCCGAACGCCCGGCCCCAGTCGCGGTTGCCGCCGTGGGCTGCGGCGATGACCGGGACGGGCTTCTGCCGGAGGTCGCGCGCCTTGTCCAGGCTCGTTGTGATCACCGCGACGGCGCCGTCGGTCTCCAGACAGAAGTCGAACAGGCACAGTGGCTCGGCGATCATCCGGGCGTTGAAGTAGTCGTCCAGGGTCATCGGCTCGCGCTTGAGGGCCGTCTCCCGGTTGCTCGCGTTCTGCCGCTGCGACATGGCGATCTCGGCGAACGCCTCGCGGCGCGTCCCGTAGTCGTGCATGTGGCGGCGGGTGAGCACCGACATCAGGTGACCGGGGCCGGAGAGCCCGGACGGCTGAAGGAACGAGTTGATGGGGCTCGGCGCCGCAGCGGCGAACACGCTGCCGAGCCGCTGCCTGGCCTGCTGCAGGGCCATCACCGTGACGACGACGGTGGCGTCCCCGGCGAGGATCGCCGCGCGGGCGAGCCCGATCGAGCCGGCCGAGCCGCCGCCGCCGGACGTGAGGGCGGCGCTGAAGGTGACCTCGGGGATGCCGAGGGTCTCCATGAACTCCGCCGTGTCCATCTGGGAGCCGTATCCAGCGCCGGCGCCCGAGTAGTAGGCGAACCCGTCGATGTCCTTGACCGACAGACCGGCGTCCTCGCAGGCCGCGAGGATCGCCTTGCCGGCCAGTTCCGTGATCGTCTGCGGCACGGACTGCCCGCGCGCGTAGTACGGCGTCGCGCCGACTCCGACGATCGCGACCTGCGTTGCGTTGCGGCTCACATATGCCTCCACTGTGCCGTGTACCGGCCGGTGCTCTGCACGGGGCGGTTGCCTCTATTCGTTATACCGTTCATGGCACCATCTAGGTGAAACTGGCCCCACTGGAAGACGAGATCAGCAAAAAGAAGACACTCATCTCTCCACTTTTCAAGGTGGCCGCCCTATAGTGAGAGCCCACCCCCGTACTCGCCCCGCCCTGCCCGGACGTGTCAGGGCGGGGCGGGGGCGCGTACGTCTGTGGAGGAAACCCATGAAGCTTCGCCCCGGTCAGCAGGTCGCCAGCACCGTGGACGGGACAAGGTTGATCGTCGTCCGGGCCCCCGCCGAAGAAGTGGCCCTGACCTGCGGTGGCGTCGAGATGGTCGATGCCAAGCAGGCGCCCGCCCCGTCCGGTGTCCCCGCTGAGGATTCGCGCGAGGGGACCCAGCTCGGCAAGCGCTACGCCGCGGAGGCGCTCGGCATCGAGCTGCTCTGCACCAAGCCCGGTGAGGGGACGGTGGCCGCCAACGGGACGCCGCTGGTCCTCCAGGGCGCCAAGCCGCTGCCCGCCTCCGACTGAGCCCGTTACCGATTCTGAGCTCGGGGCCGGGACCGCGCCGGCGGACCAGTCCCCGATCGGCGAGTGGAGCATGCGATGAACCTGACGATGCTGCTGGACATGGCGGCGGACGGATTCGGCGACCGGACGGTGATCGGCTCGCGAGAGGACGGGCTCACCGCGGCGCGGCTGCGAGACCTCTCGGCGGCGGCCGCTGCACAGGTGCGCGCCGCCGGGGCCGAGGCCGTCGTCTACCTCGCGGTGAACGGCCCCGCGTTTCCGCTGGCGATGTTCACCGCGGCGCGAGCGGGCGTTCCGCTCGTCCCGGTGAACTACCGGCTCGGTGCCGAGCAATTGGCGGCCCTCCTCGCCAATCACCCGAACGCGTACGGCATCGCCGACGAGGCGCAGGGCGAGGCGCTGGTCCGCGCAGGACTGTCCGTCCGGACGCCGGAGGACTTCATCCTTGAGGCCGCCGAGTCCGCTGAGAAGGGCATCGGCGACCAGGACGACGCCCATGACGCACCTGAGGCGCCCGCCGTCATCATCTACACGAGCGGGACCACGTCCGCGCCCAAGGGCGTCCTGCTGCACCACCGCAATCTGGTGTCGTACGTGCTCGGGACAGTCGAGTTCGCAGCGGCCGGCGACGACGAGGCATCGCTGATGAGCGTCCCCCCGTACCACATCGCGGCCGTGTCCAACGTGCTCACCAACCTGTACGCGGGACGCCGGTTCCTGACCCTCCGGAACTTCACCCCGGAGGGCTGGCTCGACCTGGTGCGCGCTGAGTCGGTGACCAACGCGATGGTGGTTCCGACCATGCTCGCTCGCATCGTGGACGCCGACGGCATAGACCGCTCCGTGCCCAGCCTCCGCGCGCTCGCCTACGGCGGGGCGAAGATGACACCGCGCGTCATCGAGCGGGCCCTGAAGGAGTGGCCGCACATCGACTTCGTCAACGCCTACGGGTTGACGGAGACCAGTTCCACGATCGCGATCCTGGGACCCGAGGACCACCGAGCCGCGATCACGTCGGACGACCCGCTGGTCCGGGCGAGGCTCGCATCGGCCGGACGGCCCGTCCCGTCGGTCGAGGTGGAGATCCGCGACGAGGCGGGCCGGCCCGTCCCGGCGGGTGAGGGCGGACGGATCTACGTGCGCGGCGAGCAGGTGTCGGGGGAGTACGCCGGATCCGGGCCCGCCGTCGACGAGCGCGGATTCTTCGACACCCGCGACTGGGGCCGGCTGGACGAGGACGGCTACCTTTTCGTGGAGGGCAGGGTCGACGACACGATCATCCGCGGCGCGGAGAACATCGCACCGGCCGAGATCGAGGACGTGCTGCTGCGCCATCCAGGAGTCGCGGACGCCGCCGTGGTCGGCGTCCCGGACGAGGAGTGGGGCCAGCGCGTCGAGGCGGTCGTCGTGCCGCTCCCGGGCGCCGATCTGGACGGCGAGACCCTGCGCGCGTACGCACGCGAGAGGCTGCGCGGGTCGCGTACTCCGGACCGGATCGCACTCTGGGCCGAGCTGCCCCGGACCCCCACCGGAAAGATCGTCAAGCGGGACGTGGTCGCCGGTCTCACGGCGGCCGGCCGGCAGACGGCCTGAACGCCGGCGAGAGAACGAAACGGCCCCCGAGACCATCGCGGTCTCGGGGGCCGTTTCCTTGCTCACCATGCCGGAAGGCCGCCCATCACACTTCGGTGCCGGTGTGGACGCGGGCCAGCCGCAGCCCTTCGGCACGGCCAGGTGCGATGACGTCCCACCGGCCGCACGAGCACGCGCAGCGGTAGCTCCCGTCGCCCACGGGGATGACGGACTGGGCGACGCACCGTCCGTCCTCACTCGCCACGTCGTGGAGGAACTCGGTGGGCGAGTCGTGCATGACGTTGCCGCTCATCGGACTACACCGCCACCGCGTCGGCCGTCGGCAGCGGCGGCACGCCCGGGAAGAGCTCGGTGAAGGCGCCGACGGTGATCCGGTGCTTCAGTGCAGGGGCCACGTCGTCGAACAGGCCGTGGAGGGTCTCCTGGGTGTGGCCGTAGGTGCCCTCCATGTGGGGGTAGTCGCTGCCCCACATGACGTTGTTGTAGCCCATCGACTGGGCGGCGGCGACCGCTGTGGCGTCGTGCTGGAAGGAGGCGTACACCTGCGAGTAGATGATCTCTCGCGGTGAGCGCTTCAGCTTGGGGCGCACCGCCATCGCGTGCTGGCGGTAGCCCTCCTCGATCCGGTCGGCGATGAACGGCACCCACGTCGCACCGCCCTCGGAGATCAGCACCTTCAGGTTCGGGTGCCGGTCCAGGGCACCGGAGGCGACCATCTTCACCACGGCGCGCTGCCCGCCGAACGTCGTCTCGGTGTAGTTGAGGACAGCGCCACCTGGACCCCGGTAGACCTGGCCGGCCATGCCGCCGCTCGACAGGTCGATGGGGTCGGTGCCGATGTGGAACGCCAGCACGATCCCGGCTTCCTCGGCGGTCGCCCAGAAGGGCTCCCAAACGTCCTGGTTGTAGTCCTTCTGCTGCGGGTGCGGGCTGACCGGCATGAAGACCGCCCGGAAGCCCATCTCCGCGCACCGCTTCAGCTCGGTGACCGCGTCGTCGATGTCGAGCGTGGACACCTGGGCGGTGCTGATCAGCCGGGGCGAGTACTTGTCGATCGTCTCGTAGGCCCAGTCGTTGGACACGCGCAGAGCCTCCCGGAGCACCTCCGGAGTCCGGAAGGAACTGCTCCACATGCCCAGCGAGGGGAACACCAGCTCCGACCAGATGCCCTCCTGGTCCAGGTCCGGTAGCCGCTTGGTGATGTCGGCCGCCCCGGGCGCACGGTGCGACGCCTCGATGAACTCGAGCGTCTTGCCGGTCGGCAGCTTGCGGCGGAACGACATCCCGTCGATGTGGACGGTCTCCCACTGCCCGTCGGGGTCCTTCTCCGTCCGCGGCACCAGCTCGGCGAGCCGCGGGGGCAGCGACTCACGCCACAGCTCGTCCGGCTCGAGGAAATGCGAGTCGCCCGAGTTCGCCCAGATCTTCTGCGTGTCGCTCATCGGGTCCTCCGTTCGTTGTCGTGGTTTCGGTTCACTGCGCGGTCCAGGAGAGCGGGTACGTCCTCCAGGGCGCGCAGCATGTCGTTGAGGTGCGTGCAGGTCGTGGTGCCGGTGAACCGGTCGCGGACGTGCTTGCGCAGTCCGGTGAGGGAAACGCCGGCCAGCCGAGAGGCGCTCGCCACGGCGGCCGGGCATTCCACCCACGGCAGGACGCGGGCGCGGGCCTCGCACCGTGTGAGGACCCCGCCCTGGATGTCGGCGGTCAGGGTGTACTCGTGGATGACGGTCTCAAGACCGTCCGGCAGGACGTAGGAGTCGCGGAAGAACGCGTCCACGCTCGCGTGTTCGCCGGGAACAACGTCGATCCGGCGGGCGCGGCGCATAGCGTGCGGTGGCAGGGGAGCCGTCTCGTGCCAGGCGTCGGGGTCGTCCCCGGCTACGAGGGAGGGTGCCGTGGGGCCGGTCACGGTCGGCGGCAGTCCGGTCGCCTCGATCCCGTTCATGATCGTCCCACCGGTGGCGAAGCCGGCACAGAGGCCGGCGACGAACCCCGGGCGGCCGGCCCGGCCCGGCATGGTGCCCTGCCGCGCCATTTCCGCCTTCATCCCCTGCTCGGAGGTCCCGGCGCTGACCGCCTGCCCCGAGATCAGCGTGGTGACCGGGACCTCGTCCAGCAGTAGGTAGAGCAGATCGTGCTCTCCGGCGAGGTGCGGATCGGCCTCGTCCAGCCGGCCCCGGAACCCCGAGCTCGCCCGGACGCCGATCAAGGCGTCCAGCGGGCGGACGGGATCGGTGCTCAACTCCCGTACGAATCGTCCGCCGACGAAGTCCACGACGGCGCGCATGCCCGCCTCCGACACGGTGTTGGCCTCACCCGCCGCGTCTGTCAGTAGGTCGCGCCCTCGGCCTGCCAGGATCAACGGGCCATCCAGGCCGTCTGGTCGGAGCATGTCGACGGTACTGGTCCGGCGCACCGAGCCGGGAAGCCGCGTGGGCGTGCCCGAGGTGGGCTCGTGCAGCCCGTGACGCGGGTGCAGGGTGCGCGCCGCCGGCGTGAGGGTCATCGCTGCTCCAAGAAGGCGGGCCAGAGGAGAGTCGGCCCGGTGTGTCCATGCCTGGGTGAAAACGGCTTTTTCAGTCCTAGCGCATGGATGTCTGCTTTGTCAAGATGATCTAATTGGCGTCAGCCGATGACGCCGCGTTCGCGCAGGGCGGCGATGGCGCTCTCGTCGTAGCCGAGCTCGCTCAACACGGCATCGGTGTGCTCGCCGACCGAGCACCCCCCCTCGGCCCTGGTCGCCGAACGCGAGAAGCGCACGAGCGGCCCCATCCGCAGATGCTCATCGAAGATCGCGTTGGTCGCCGTGACGCAGTACTCCGCCGCGAGCGCCTCGTCGGTCTGCAGGAGCAGTTCCGGAAGCCGTTCGGTCACCTGCACGCACCCGACGTCGGCCTTGGTGAGGACGGCCTCCCACTCGCCGGCAGGCCGCCGGGAGAACACCCCGGCCAGCGTCCGCGCCAGGGCCTCGTCGTTTCTGCGCCGCGCCTCCGGTGTCGCGAAGCGTTCGCCCGCGAGAGCGGCCTCCCCGGAGAGCGCTACCGTCAGGGGCTTCCATTCCCGAGGCTCGGGAGCCGCGAGGAACACCCAGCCCTCGGAGGCCTTGTACATCCGGTAGAGCGCGCTGAATCCGTGCCCGTCCGGATCCGGTGCCGGCGCCGGGCGACGCCCGCGGTAGTCGACGACCTGCTCCAGGATCGCGTGCGTCGCGCTGCCGACCATGGTGGCGGTCAGCGGCCCCATCGGCCGCCCGAGCCGCCGCGCCAGTACGCCGAGCAGAATCGTGGAGGCGACGCCGAGGGCGGCGATCCCGTCGGCCTGCATGGTCGGCACCGCCGTCGCGGTCTGCAGGCGCATGGCTCCAGCCTTGATCTCCTCCATGGAGTCCGTCGCGTGCGCGGCGTCCGGTGCGTCGGTGAGGGCCAGCCCGAAAGCGGCGCCGATGGAGGGGGCGTATGCGGGCCGCTTGCCGGAGGGGCCGCCGGTCCCGTAACCAGGGGCGTTGACGTAGATCAGGTCCGGGTTGACCTTGCGCAGCGCGTCGGCGTCCACGCCCGCGCGCTCGGCCGCGCCGGCACGGAAACTCTGCAGGACCACATCCGCTTTGGCTGCCAGCTCTCGGACGATGCGCAACCCTTCCTCCGTCGTGAGGTCCACCGCGACGCTCTCCTTGCCCTGCAGCACCTTCGCGCCGCCGGACTCCGGGAACGGACCGATGTTGCGGATGCCGTCGCCCTCCTTCGCCTCGACCTTGATCACGCGGGCGCCGAAGTCGGTGAGGACCGTCGCCCCGTACGGCCCGGCGAACATCGTGCCGAGCTCCAGGATCGTGAGGCCATCGAGCGGGAGTGCCGGGAGTGCCGGGAGTGCCGCCGGTGGGGCGGCCGGTGGGACGGCCGCGGGCGACGCGGCCGCCGCGGTCCGTCGCAGCTCGTCGCCGTGCTCGTCCGGCCGTGGTGCGGGACGGGGCGCACTGAGCGGCATCTCGTTCTCGTGCACGAGCGTGGACGGCTGGACGACCCGGCCGAACTCCGGGTCGTCGGCCTCGGCCACCCGCCGGTCGTGGTCCAGTTGCGGATGGTTCAGCACGTCCGGACCGGCCCGGAACACCTCGGCCATGATGTCGGGGTTGGTGTCGAAGACCTGCTGCCACTCGGCGAGCGTCCGCTCCTGAACCTTCTTGATCATGATTTCCCAGAGCTCGGTTCGCAGCTCCTGGGTCTCCAGGATCGGAAGCCCCTTCCACTTCGGATCCGCCAGCATCTCCGTCAGGCCGAACTCCTTGAGCATGGCGGCGAACAGTCGGGGGGCCGTCTGCGCGAACTGCAGCCAGTGGCCGTCCTTGGTCGGTGCGATGAGCAGCGGGTAGACCAGCGGCGCTTGCGGTTCACCGTCCTCGGTGAACGCCTCGACGTTCTGGTAGGCGTCGGGCCAGCGGAGCCCGACCATCTCGGTGAACCATGTCCAGGTGTCGAGGGCGGTGACGCCGCGGACCATGTCCGCCTCGACGTGCTGGCCGCGGCCGCTCGACGCGCGTTCGAAGAGCGCGGTGAGAATGCCGTGGACCGCGGTCTGTGAGGCGCCCCATCCCGCATACGGGACGGACACGAAAGCCGGTCCGGGTCGTGTGACCATCCGGCTCTTCGTTTGGAACATGCCGAGCTTGGCCATCACCATGCCTTCGTAGCCCTTGAGGCGGGCCCAGGGACCGGACGTGCCGAACCCGGTGATGGCCGCGCTGACCAGGTGCGGGTTGAGGGCGGCGAGGTCGGCCGGGGCGAGGCGTAGCCGGGCGGCCGCCTGTGGCCGGAGGGTCATGACGAGTACGTCGGCGGTGGTGATCAGGGCGTCCAACGTCGCTCGGTCGGCCTCGGCATGCAGGTCCAGGCTGATGCTCCGCTTCCCGCGGGCCAAGGCCGGCCAGGCGGCCCGGTCGCGCAGCGGGCTGCCGCCGGGCGGCTCGACCTGGACGACGTCCGCGCCCGCGTCAGCGAGGAACTGCGTCGCCTGCGCGCCGGGAAACGTGCTCGACAGGTCGACGACCGTGATCCCGGCGAGCGGACCGCCCTGGTGTCGCTCGTGCCCGGCCACTGTGTTCGCCGCAGGACCTTCGCCCACCGTGCCACCTCCATGAAGAGCAAGAATCTATATTCTTTAACTCGGTACGATACGTAGGGAGCTGTGAGCCGGGCAACACACCGGACACAAAAGATTGCACTGAATAAGCCCGGATGGTGAGGGGTGTCCGCTCCGCGCTGGGAACGGGGTCCTAGTTCGCCGGGCGCTCTGCGCCGAGCGCACGCAGCGCGAAACCGGTGATCTGCGCGGCGACGGTCGCCGCGTCGTCACGCGCGGCCCCGGTCATCTGGTCCTCGAAGGCCTGGCCCAGAACGGCGCGGATGGAACGTGCGTCGGGTTCCGGGTCGGTCCAGGGGAACGAGCCGTCCGCCTGCCCGGCCTGCAGGATCTCGACGATGAGCTCCTCCTGCTCGGCGAGCGCCCGGGCGCGCTCCTCGGCGTAGCCGCGTGCCCGAGTCGCCTCACCCGAGCTGAGCGCCAGCACGCGCCTGCGCCGACGGTTGTCGGCGGTGATGTGCAGCATCCCGTTGACCAGGGCCCCGAGGGCCTCGGCCGGGCTGTTCGCGGTAGAGGTGAGCGAGCGCAACTCCGCCATCACCCGGATGCCGTCCCGGCGGAACATGGCCAGGAACAGGGCGTCCTTCGACTCGAAATGCCGGTAGAAGGCACGCGTCGACAGCCCGGCGGCGGCGAGGATCTCCGTGATGGACACCGGTGCGCCCTCCGCCTCGGCCAGGCAACGGTAAGCGGCGTCGATGATGCGCACCCTCTCCGCGGCCTGACCTTGCACCGGCACGGTCCTCCCAATGTCTCGCGGCCCGGACAGCGCATGCGGCGGTCTGTGGCTCCTGGACACAGCCTATCCAGGCAGGGACACGCCGGCGGGGCGGCGCGGAGCGACGGGCACGGGCAAGATCAGTGCCACCATTCGTTGAGGATGGCGAGGTGACGGCGCATACGGTAGCGGGCGAGGCTCTCGTCACCCGCGAGGATCGCCTCCAGGATGCCCTGGTGGACCCGCTCGACCTCCACCGCCGTCTCGGCGCCCGGCAACGGCGGTGTCTGGGTGCTGGCGTGCCGTGTCCACAACTCGGTGAGGACGCGCAGGAACAGCACCAGGACGGGGTTGCCCGCCAGCAGCGCCAGCTCCCGATGGAAGGGGTCCTGCGGTGCTCCGCGACCGTCGTCGGGCCAGATCACCTTCACGGCGTTCCGCAGGCGCGCGGAGACGCCCGGCTCGTCGCGGCGCCCGATGACCGGGCCGAGCGACCCGAGCTCGATCGCTTCACGGACCGACAGCAGGTTCGTCACTCCGGCGCGCTGGTAGTCGAGATACAGCGCCATCGTCTCGATGCTGGCGCTCGGGTCCGGGGCGGTGACCAGCAGGCCGCCGCCGGGACCTCTGCGCATGCGGGCGACGCCGTGGTACTCGAGCAGGCGGACGGCCTCGCGGAGCACCGCCCGGCTGACGCCGTGACGCGCGAGCAACTCCGCCTCCGAGCCGAGTGCCTCGCCGATCGGCCAGCCGCCGGCGGCGATCTCATGATGAATCCGGGAGGCCACCATCTCGCCGAGTTTGCCGTCAGGCGCCTCGATCAGCTGCGGCGCTATCCGGTCGTCCGGGTCGCCGTTCCGGTGCGTCCTCAGCCAGTCGGCCGTCGCGGTTAGGTGCTCTGCGATCAGCGCCCCTGCCCGTCCGGTGCCGCCGGAGATGACGGCCTCAACGATCGCCGTATGGTGGCGCCCGGCGGACTCCTTGCTGCGCACCGCCTCTGTCTTCGGTATGTGCGTCGCGGTGTGCGCGTAGCGGGTCGTCAGGCGCGTGAGGATGTCGATGAACGCCCGGAGCACCGGATTGCCAGACAGCTCCCCGAGCGCGAGATGCAGCGCGTCCTGGGACCAGATGCCCGGCTCTTCGCGCCGTCGTGCCTCCTCCTCCAAGAGGTCCCGCAGCCGCCGGACTCCGTCCTCGGTGAGACGTTCGGCCGCCAGCTCCGCGGCGGGCGGCTCCAGCAACAGCCGTGCGCCCATCAGGTCGTCGACACTGGTGCCTACATAGTCGAGATAGATGACCATCGCGCGAGTGGCGGGCGCCGCGTCGGGCGCCGTCACGAACAGGCCCCCGCCGGGACCGCGACGCATTCGGGCCACCTGATGATGCTCCACCAGGCGCAGGGCCTCTCGCAGGACGGCCCGGCTCACGCCGTACCGTTCCTGCAGGTCCTGCTCGGACCCGAGGTTGCGGCCGACCGGCCAGCCGACCGAGACGATCTCGTCTTCGATCCGCCGGGCGATCTGTGCGCCGAGCGATCCGCCGCGCGCGCCGGATCGGGAGTCCTGGTCGGATGCGGTCCCGGCGTCGCCCACTGGCGAGAGGCCCGCAGCAGGCGTCGTCATGTGGCGGGGAGCTCCTCGCAGATCGGGGATGAGTATCCTCAGTTTAGTCGATCAGGAGGACGCCACGAAGCGCCGGTAGGCCGGGCGTCAGCGCGGAGCGAAGCGCTGGCCGGCGTCCAGCCGCAGGCACTGCCCGTTCAGCATCTGGTTGTCGACGATCGAGAGCACCAGCTTGGCGTACTCCTCCGGGCGGCCCATCCGCTTGGGGAACGCGGCGTCCTTGGTCAGCGCCTTGGCGAAGTCGTCCGGGATCTTGGACGTGATGCCCGTCGCGAAGAGGCTCGGCGCGATGGCGAGGACCCGGATGCCGAGCGAGCCCAGGTCGCGGGCCATGGTGAGGCACATGCCAGCGATCCCGGCCTTGGCGGCGGTATAGGCGACCTGGCCGATCTGCCCTTCGAACGCGGCGATGGACGCCGTGTTGACGATCACGCCGCGCTCCTCGTCCTCCGGCTCGTTGGCGCTCATGTGCGCGGCCATCAGCCGGGAGATGTTGAAGGTGGCGACCAGGTTCAGGTCGATGACCCCCCGGAAGCTCTCAAGATCGTGCGGCCCTTCCTTGCCCAGCGTCCGCTTGGCGATACCGCCGCCCGCCGTGGTGACACTGATGTGCACCCCGCCGAGGTCCTCGACCGTGGCGTTGATCGCGGTCTCGGCGGCTTCGAAGTCGGTGATGTCGACCGGGTGGAACGGCCCGCCCAGCTGCGCGGCCACCTTCTCGCCCTCCGATCCCGGACGGTCCAGGATCGCCACCTTCGCGCCGCGTCGCGCGAGGAGTTCCGCCGACGCCCGCCCCATGCCGGACGCTCCGCCGACCACGATGGCCTTCTTGCCGTTGATCTCCATTGCTTCTCCTCCTCAACCGGCGTGCACGCTCGCGGGATGCACGTTCCCGGGAACCTATCACCAAGCTAACTAAGTTAGTCCAGTATGTCGACGACCTGGCGGCGAGCGGCACCCGGGTCCTCGAACAGGTGCTCCTGCGCCCGGCGCATGTGCTCCGCCCAGTGGCGCTCAGCGCCGGCGCCGTCCCGTCGCCGGACCAGCTCGACGAGCCGTTTGTACGAGCGCAGCGCCAGCCGGTTGCTCTCCTCGAGCGCCGCGCCTTGACGCGGCGTCTCGTCGTAGGCGGTCGCGATCTGCCGCGACATGATCTCGCCGAGCAGTGTCACCATGGTCGACAGCGTGCGGTTGCCCGACAGCTCCACGACCCGGTGATGGAATCGGACGGTGGCGTCCCCGAACCGCCCGTCGACGGAGGCCTCGACCTTCTCCAACTCCGCGGCCAGAGCATCGTGGTCGGCGTCGGACCCCGCCTCGGCCAGCAGCCGTGCCGCCGGTTGTTCGATCACCATCCGCGCCGCGTAGACGTCCTCGACCGTCGTGTCCTGCAGTGCGAGAAGGAGGCTGAAGATCGGCGCAGCCGCCTCAGGCCCCGGGATGCTGACCCGTGCCCCGCCGGGCGGCCCGCGGCGGACCCGCACCAGCGAATCCGCCTCCAGCAGCCGGAACGCCTCGCGCAGCGTCGGCCGCGACACCCCGAACCGTTCGATGAGCTCGGGTTCGGTCGGCAGCCAGTCGCCCTCCCGCAGTTCGCCGCGCACGATCTGCTTGCGGATCTGATCGGCGACCAGATCCGCCATCTTCTTCGGCCGTAGTTCAGGACCTCGCCGCATCAGCGCAGCGCCCATTCGCGCCTCGGCACGGCCGAACGCTCGACCTCCGCCTGCCCGATCGGGTTGCCGATCTGCGTGTAGGACAGTCCGGTCCGCAGTGCCTGCGTCCGGGTGGAGTCGAGCGACTCCCACACGGCCCGGACGGTCCCCTGCACGGCCGCCGGCGGCTTGGCGGCGATGATCCGCGCGAGCTCGGCGCCCCGGTCCCAGAGCTCCTCGCGCGTCAGGACCTCGCTGACGAGGCCGATCTCCAGTGCCCGCTTCGCGGACATGCGCTCGTCCAGGCCGAGCAGCGCGATGCGCATGACCTCCCCGACCGGGATGCGCCGGGCCAGCCCGATCGGCTCCAGAGCCGCGGTGAGCCCGTAGCTGACGTGCGGGTCGAAGAACGTGGCGTCCTCCGAACAGATCACGATGTCGGACTCGTTGATCCAGTAGAAGGCGCCGCCCGCAGCCATCCCGTGCACGCAGCAGACCACGGGCTTCCAGACGTAGTTGAGCTTCGGGGAAAGCTGGGCGCCCGGGTCCTCCTGCGTCCAGACGTTCTCGGGGCGGTGGATGCCCTGCTTGACGTCGACGCCGGTGCAGAAGGCCCGGTCTCCGGCCGCGCGCAGGACGACGACATGGACGTCGTCGTCCTCCCGGACCATCTTCCAGATCTCGGTGAACTCGTCGCACATGGCCTGGTTGAAGCTGTTCATCGCCTCCGGCCGGTTCAACGTGACCGTCGCGACGTGCTCGGCGACCTCGTACGTCACGGTTGTGAAGCCCATCCGCCCTCCAGATCTGAAGAATCTATATTCATTAGATCTATAGCGCTTCCCGTGCCGGAACGGAAGTCGAGGTCGGCCTTCGATAGGCCGTCCCTGAGAGCGCGGTGCACGGCACGGCGGCTCGAAAGATCATCAATATTGACAAGTAGTCGTCATAGTGACAATATATTGTCATGTTACCGGATGACGATCACCCACTGGCCGAACTCGTCGACGAGGTGCTGCGCTGCCACGGCAGGCTGCTCACCGCGACCGCGAACCTCGGCACGGAGGACGGGCTGACCGGCGCCCAGTTGCTCGTGCTCACCACCGTCGTCCGGGCGGAGCGTGCTCCTACCGTGCCCCAGATAGGCCGCAGCCTCGGCCATTCACGGCAGGCCGTGCAGCGGCTCGCCGACACGCTCACGGAGCGCGGGCTGATCGAGGCCGTGGACAACCCCGACCACAAGCGTGCACGCCGGCTCGTCCCGACCGATGCCGGGCGGCGCGCCTACGAGAGCAGCAACGCGCGCAGCCGCGACTGGGCCGCGCGCGTCACCCAGGACATGACCCCCGCCGAACTGACCGCGGCCACCGAGACCCTCAGGCGGCTGCGCCGGCGGCTGGAGGCTGACAACCACTGATGAGCTTCGAGGAGGCCCCGTGTGGGACTTCAGCACTGATCCCGAGTTCCAGGCCAAGCTGGACTGGATGGACACCTTCGTCCGCGAGGAGGTTGAGCCCCTCGACCTGCTGTTTCCCAGCGGCGGTGCTCCTTACGACGTGAGTGACTCGGCGGCGCGTGCGATCCTTCGTCCGCTGCAGGCACAGGTCAAGGAGCGGGGGTTGTGGGCCTGCCACCTCGGCTCCGAGTTGGGCGGCCAAGGGTACGGCCAGCTCAAGTTGGCGCTGATGAACGAGATCCTCGGACGGTCCTACTGGGCTCCGACGGTCTTCGGCACGGCGGCGCCCGACACCGGCAACGCCGAGATCCTCGCCATGTTCGGAACGGAGGAGCAGAAGGCCCGCTACCTGCATCCCCTGCTGGACGGGGAGATCGTGTCGGCGTACTCGATGACCGAGCCGCATGCGGGCGCCGACCCCAAGGAGTTCACCTGCAGGGCATACCAGGACGGTGACGGCTGGATCATCGACGGGGAGAAGTGGTTCACCTCGAACGCCCGGTACGCCGAGTTCATCATCGTCATGGCGGTGACCGACCCGTATGCGCGGCCGCACGAGCGGCTGTCGATGTTCGTCGTCCCCGCGGACACTCCCGGCATCGAGATCAAGCGCAACGTCGCGACGATGGCCGAGCGCGACGATCTGGACGAGGGAATCCATGCGTACATCCGCTACGACCATGTCCGCGTGCCAGCCGACGCACTGCTCGGAGGCCCAGGGGAGGGGTTCCGGGTGGCGCAGGCACGGCTGGGCGGCGGCCGCGTGCATCACGCGATGCGGACGGTCGGCCAGTGCCGGCGCGCGTTCGACATGATGTGCGAGCGTGCGCTGTCCCGGCGGACGCAGGGAGAGCGTCTCGCCGACAAGCAGGCCGTGCAGGCGTTCATCGCCGACTCGTGGATCGAGTTGCAGCAGTACCGGCTGCTCGTCCTCAACACGGCCTGGACCATCGACACCCAGCCGCACGGTGCCGCACGCACACAGATCGCGATGTGCAAGGTCGCGATGGCGAAGGTCTACCACGACATCGTCCAGCGGGCGCTCCACCTGCACGGCTCGCTGGGGACCACGCACGAAACGCCGCTGGCGGGCATGTGGATGAGCGTCCCGGCCCTCGCGCTCGCCGACGGCCCGACCGAGGTGCACCGGACGACGATCGCCAAGCAGATGCTGCGGCGGTACCAGCCCGCGGAGGGCCTGTTCCCGACGGAGCACAT
Source organism: Actinomadura sp. NPDC048394 (assembly GCF_040651755.1). NCBI lineage: Bacteria > Bacillati > Actinomycetota > Actinomycetes > Streptosporangiales > Thermomonosporaceae > Actinomadura > Actinomadura sp. NPDC048394. The sequence goes on from NZ_JBEZJL010000106.1 coordinate 16,339, forward strand.
CCCGCCCAGGCTCGCCGCGGCGCGCGAGCGCTACGCCTCGATCCTGGAGGAGCACGGCGTCGAGGAGCGGGTGCGATGAGCGATCTCTTCGACCTCTGCGGCAAGGTCGCGCTGATCACGGGGGGCAGCCGCGGACTCGGCCGAGAGATGGCCCTGGCGTTCGCTCGCGCCGGTGCCGATGTCGTCGTCACAAGCAGGAAGGTGGACGCCTGCCGGGAGGTGGCCACCGAGATCGAGTCGCTCGGACGCCACGCGCTGCCGTACGCCTGCCACGTGGGACTGTGGGACGAGATCGACGCCCTCGTAGAGGCGGCGTACGCCATGTTCGGGCACATCGACATCCTGGTCAACAACGCGGGCATGTCTCCGCTTGCGCCCTCGTCGGCGGAGACCAGCGAGGACCTGTTCGACAAGGTCGTGGCCGTCAATTTCAAAGGCCCGTTCCGGCTCGGCGCCCTGGTCGGCCGGCGCATGGCCGACGGCGATGGCGGTTCGATCATCAACGTCTCCTCCTCCGGTGCGCTGATGCCGCAACCACGCTTCGGCCCCTATGCAGGCGCAAAGGCGGCCCTGAACGCCCTCACTCAGGTGCTCGCTTTGGAGTACGGGCCGTCGGTCCGGGTGAACACGATCTCGGCCGGCCCGTTCCTCACGGACATCTCCAAGGCCTGGCCGGCGGAGGCCCGCGAGCGTGCTCGCAGCGCGGCGGGCCGTCCTGGCCGGCCAGAAGAGATCGTGACAAGCGCCCTCTACCTGGCCAGCCCCGCGTCCAGCTTCACCACGGGAGCGCTGCTACGCGTGGACGGGGGCCTCTACTGATGACAGACGAGCTGGAGCTCTCACTACGAGAACGCGCGACCAAGGCGGCACAGACGTGGGCGCCTGGTGCCGAGATCACCGGACTCGCACCACTGACCGGCGGTGCGTCCAGCCTCACATTCGTGGCACATCTCCGATCGGAGGGCCGGCAGGAGGAGCGAGTGGTGCTCAAGGTCGCACCACCAGGGCTCCCGCCGCTCCGAAACCGAGACGTGCTGCGACAGGCGCGGGTCATGCGAGCCTTGCACGGACGACCCGGTGTCCGAGTCCCTCCGGTGCTGTTCGAAGACCCGGGTGAGCCACCGGACACGCCCCCCTTCCTCGCGATGGAGCTGGTACCGGGGGAGTGCGCTGAGCCGGTGCTGGAGGAAGGGCGGGACCCTGCCGGATTCGCGGCTGTGCGGTCCAGCGCGCTCGACGCCGCAGCGGTGCTCGCTGCGATTCACTCGGTCTCTCCGAGGGAGGCGGGGCTGGAGGCCGAACCGGTCGTGACGCTCGCGGACGAGATCGACCGTTGGACGCGCGCCTTCGCGACGGTCCCGCCCGATCTGCAACACGAGTACGAACGGTGTGCCCGCGCACTCCACGCGACGATCCCCGATCCTCTCGATCCCGTCATCAACCACGGCGACTACCGGCTCGGCAACACGCTGTGCCGTCGCGGCCGGGTCGAGGCGGTGATCGACTGGGAGATCTGGTCGGTCGGCGATCCACGGGTCGACCTCGCCTGGTTCACCTTCTTCACCGACGAGGCCGGGCACCCGGCGGCGCCGTCCGGTGAGCCGAGCGGCATGCCGCCGCGCACGGAACTGCTTGCCGCCTACGTCGCGGCCGGCGGCCGGCAAGTGCCCGACCTCCCCTGGTTCGAGGCGCTCACCCATTACAAGGAGGCGGGAGCGACGGCACTGCTGATCAAACGCGGACGGCGTGCAGGGGAGCTCGCTCCGACGATCGCCCGGATGGTGCCGGCGCTCCCTGGTCTGCTCACCAAGGCCGAGGCACTCCTCGGCTGAGGGGCCGGGACGAAGCGAGTGTGGGGGCATTCCTTATACTGATCCCTCCCTGTTCTGTGGAGAAAATCATGAGCCATTGCACCGTCCTTCTCACAGCCGAAATCGGCGCCGTGCGAATCCTCACACTCAACCGGCCTGGGGCCCGCAATGCGCTGAGCAATGAGCTGAACAACGCCCTGTATCGAGCTCTGGAGGAGGCGGACGGCGACGACGCGGTCAAGGCCGTGGTGGTCACCGGTGCCGATCCGGCGTTCTGCGCGGGACTCGACCTCAAGGAGGCGGGGGCCGAGGGCGCCGCGTTCTTCCAGCGGTTCCAGGACGCCAACTGCATCGTGCGGATCGGTGAGATGCGCAAGCCGGTGGTCGGCGCAGTGAACGGCGCAGCCTTCACCGGGGGTCTGGAGATCGCGCTTGGGTGCGACTTCCTCGTGGCTTCCGAGCGCGCCGTTTTCGCCGACACCCATGTCCGCGTCGGCGTGCTGCCCGGGGGCGGCCTGACCGCCCGGCTGCCCCGGGTCGTCGGTGCGGCCAATGCGCGGCGGATGTCGATGACGGGTGAAGTGGTGAACGCGGCACGCGCCGAGCGGATCGGGCTCGTGAGCGAGGTCGTGCCGCATGGCGAGCTGCTGGCGCGGGCAATGGCGTTGGCGTCCTCCGCCGCCGACGTCCCGGTCGAAGCCATGCAGGACCTCAAGCGAATGTACAGCGAGAATCGCGGACTGGTGGACGACCTCGCCGCAGAGGTGGCCATCGCCCGCGCCTATCGCGCGGATTTCGACGGGATCGAAGGCCGGCGTGCCCAGGTGCAGAGTCGGAACCGCGCACAGATCTCCCAGGAGGAGCATTGAGCGAGATCGTCGTGACCCGGCCGCGGCCGGGCGTCACCCGGGTCGCGATGAACCGGCCTGAGCGGTTGAACGCGATGACGGCCGGGATGGTCGAGGGGCTGCACGTAGCTCTGGCTGAGGCGGGTGCGGATCCGGAGTGCCGGGTGGTCGTGCTGACCGGCGCGGGCCGCGGTTTCTGCGCGGGCCTGGACCTGGGCGGGTACGGCGAGCCGGCGGGCGTGGACGGCGCGGGCGCCGTACAGCGGGGGCTGGCCACGCAGCGGCACATCGCCGGGCTGGTGCAGCGGATCCGGCGGATGCCGCAGCCGGTGGTCGCGGAGGTGAACGGCGCGGCGGCGGGCGGCGGGCTGGCGCTGGTGCTGGCGTCGGACCTGCGGATCGCCTCGACGTCGGCGGTGTTCGCGGTGTCGTTCATGCGGGTCGGGTTCTCGGCCTGCGACATCGGCACGTCGTGGATGCTGCCGCGGCTGGTCGGCGCCGGGCGGGCGCACGAGCTGATGATGACCGCCCGGCGGTTCGACGCCGAGGAGGCGCTGCGGATCGGCATGCTCGCCGACGCGGTCGCGCCCGGCGAACTGTCCGGCCGCGTGGACAGGGCGCTCGACGACCTGCTGTCGATGCCGCCGCTGTCGCTGTCGCTGACCAAGCAGGCGATGTGGCTGTCGCTGGAGATCCCGTCGTTCGACGCGGCCGTCGAGCTGGAGAACCGCCAGCAGGTCCTGACGATGATGACCGCCGACCAGACCGAGGCCATGACCGCGTACATGGAGAAGCGCGCCCCCGACTACGGCAACCGCTGACGCGCGGCGTGCCGCCTCGCCGGGCGGCACGCCGCGGGCGCTCAGCGCCAGGTGTCGTTCGCGGTGTGCGGCGAGGTGCCGGTGGTGTAGGTGCGGTTGGCGCCGCTCTCCCACGTCACGGCCCCCGCGTCGGTCTTCTTGATGTACTTGTACTCGATCGGCGTGCCGGTCGGGAGCGTCACCGTGCCGCTCCAGGTCGGGTAGCCGGCCGACGACAGCGGGACGGCCTTCGCCGGGTCCCACGACCCCAGCGCGGGCACGTTGCCGACGAGGTAGACGCTCGTGCCCCAGGTCGTCGTGGCCTGGACGTTGAACGTGTCGGAGACGGTCGAGGCCGGGGGAGTGGTGGTGTCGGTGGTGTCGTCCACGTCGATGGCGACGGCGCCGCCTGCCGGGATCGTGACGCTGGCGGTGCCACCTGACACGGTCACCGCCGTGCCGTTGCAGCCGTCCGCCTTCGCGCCACCGGTGATGACGTCGCAGTACACGCCGTCCGGCAGGCCCGTGGTGTAGGTGGCGGTGGACGCGCCGGACGAGGCGTTCAGCCCGATCCAGCCCTTCCCGCCGCGGCTGAACCCGATGACGTTCCCGGCGGTGGCCGTGAAGTTGGAGACGGTCGTGGCGGACGCGGTGGCGTTGTGCCAGCCGACCATCCCCTTGACGCTGGCCGACTGCGTGATGCACTGCCAGCCGGCCGAGCAGTTCGCGTCGGTGACGAAGCCGCTGGAATCGGCGGGCGGCGACTGCCCGGCCGCCGACCAGGTGAACCCGTCGAACACCGACGGCTTGCCGTACGGGTAGGCGAGCAGGAAGTAGTTCGCCAGCGTGTACGCGGTCCCGTTCTTGTAGCTGAGCGTGCTGCCGTTGCGTTCGGTGTCGTGGTTGGTCACCATCGCGAACGTCTGGCCGCTACCGGCGTCCAGCGACCAGGACGGGATGCCCGACAGGTTCGACAGCGTGCCGGCGGAGAACTGCGCCTTCAGCCCGTCGGCGTAGGAGAAGCCGATGACGTCGCCGTTGCCGGTGAACGCGGACGGCTTGAGCGCGTCGGTCGTCGAGTCCGGCATGACCTCCTGCGCGATGTACGGGGCCTTCCCTTCGGCCGTCGTGGCGTGCAGCGCGCCCTTGATGGCCGCGAAGTCGGCCTGCGGGATGTGCTTGGCCGCGTCGATCCGGAACCCGTCCACGCCGAGCCCGATGAGGTCGTTGAGGTATCCGGCGATCTTGCCGCGGACGTAGTCGGTCTGGGTCTTCAGGTCGGAGAGATGGTCCAGCTCGCAGTTCTGGACCTCGGCGGTGTCGTTCCAGTCGTCGATGACGCCGTCGTCGTCGTTGCAGTACCCGTCGCCGGGATGGTGGAAGTCGCCGTACCCGTACGGGACGGCCGGGTAGGCGTACCCGGACGGGTCGAACGTCGAGCCGCCGTAGGTCGTGGTGAGCGTGTTGTTCGCGCCCGCCATGTGGTTGACGACCGCGTCGGCGTAGACGCGGACGCCCGCGCCGTGGCAGGCGGTGACCATCGCGGCGAACTGCGCGCGGGTGCCGAGCCGGCTGGTCAGGGTGTAGGAGACGGGCTGGTAGACCTCCCACCAGGGGGGGGGGCTCCGTCGCCGGTGGAGGCGAGGCTGACCGACTCGGCGGGCGGCGCGACCTGGACGGCGCCGTACCCGGCCGGGCCGAGCTGGTCCGTGCACGCCTTGGCGACGGAGTTCCAGTTCCATTCCCACAGGTTCGCGGTGACGTCACTGGCGTTGAGCGCCGTCTCGGCGGCGCGGGCCGTCCCGTCCGGGGACGGGACGGCGAACGGGGCGGCGCCGCAGATCAGGAGGGTGGCGGCGGTGAGGAGGGAGCGAGCGGGACTTCGACGGTGCATGTCGGCGAACTCCTGTCACAGGGCACATGGCACGTGCCTGAGGGGGTGGGGGACGGCCGTCCGCGAGCACCGTGAGAATGCTCTCTTCTTGCAGCGCGGTCAAGAGCTTGCGCAAGATTTCATGCTTCTTGCAGAAAGCGGACCGTCACGCGCCTCCGGTCTTCGCCGTGTCCCGCGCGTTCGCGCGCTCCCGCTGCGGCACCACCGTGTACTTCGGGTCCTGCGCCGACCGCATCCCGGCGTGGAAGATCCCGAACCGGGTGCACGCCGAGCCCGCCAGCAGCGCGGCGCCGCTGAGCGCCGCCGCGATCCGGCTGCGCCCGCCGAGCAGCGCGCCGCCGGCCGCGCCCGCGACCGACAGGATCGCCGCCGCCCGCATCAGCCTGCCGCCCTTGCCCTGCTTGTACGGCTCGGCGAGCATCCCGAGCCGGCGCTCCATCAGCTTCGCGGCGGCCAGGTCGAGCCCCGCGCCGAGCACGGCGGCGCTGCGCATCGGCGCCGTCTCGGCGACCGGCGCGGCGAGCAGCGCCACCCCCGACGCGGCGGCCGTGCCCGAGCCGACGAACACCAGCGGCATCTCCCGGTAGCCCTCGTGCCAGGCCGGCACCGCCGTGTCGGCGATGAGGACGGCGGTGTAGGTGGCGACCACCGGGCCCAAAGCCGCGGCGCCGACCGTCGCGGCCCTGCCGAGCGGCTTGAACAGCCCGGTCACGTCCAGCACGGCGGCGGCGCCGGCCGCCGGCCCGTAGGCCGCCAGCACCCACGAGCCCATGCTCATCGGCGAGGTCGGCTTCATCACCCGCAGCATGTTGACGAACCGCGCGGGACGTCCGAGGTCGTGGATCAGCGCCGCCGCCGAGCCCGCGATCGCGGCCAGCGAGGAGATCTTCAGCGCGCGCGCGGCGACCGGCCGCCCGGTCAGCTCCGCGCCCGCCGCCAGCACCGACCCGGCCCCCGCCAAGCCGCCGAGGAACAGGTACGCGGCGACGTCGGCGGCCTCCCAGACCGGCGCGTTCAGGACGGGCTTGCCGTAGTACGACGTGAACTCGGCCTCGGGCACCATCGCCCGCTCGCCGCGGCGCCTCCTGCGCCCGCCCTTGCCGGTGCCCTGCCCGATGAGGGCGTCCCGGCCCTCCCGCTGCCCCTTGACGCCGTCCTTGGTGACGTCGGACGTGCTCATCGCCTGCCTCCCAGCCGGCCGTGGACGGTGAACAGCGCGGCGGCGCCCGCGGCGAGCGCCGCGGCGGCGACGCCCGCGTGCCTCCACATGGACGGCAGGTCCCGCGTGGTGACGACCGGGTCCGGCGGCAGCCCGTACACCTCCGGCTCGTCGAGCAGCAGGAAGAACGCGCCGTCGCCGCCGACGCCGTCCTCCGGGTCGTGCCCGTACAGGCGCGCGTCCTCCACGCCCATGTCGTGCAGCTGGTCGACGCGCGCGGCGGCGCGTTCGCGCAGCTCGTCGAGGGGGCCGTACTGGATGGAGTCGGTGGGGCAGGCCTTGGCGCAGGCCGGTTCGAGGCCGTCGCCGATCCGGTCGTAGCACAGCGTGCACTTCCAGACGCGGCCGTCCTCCTTGCGCTGGTCGATGACCCCGTACGGGCAGGCGGGCACGCAGTACCCGCAGCCGTTGCAGATGTCCTCCTGGACGACGACGGTCCCGAACTCGGTGCGGAACAGCGACCCGGTCGGGCACACGTCGAGGCAGGCGGCGTGCGTGCAGTGCTTGCACACGTCCGACGCCATCAGCCACCGGACGCCGGAGTCGGCGTTGCCGACCGGCTTGTCCTGCTCGATGAACGCGACGTGCCGCCAGGTGTCCGCGCCGAGCCCCTGGGTGTTGTCGTAGGACATCCCGGTGAACTCCAGGCCGTCCTCGGGGACGGAGTTCCACTCCTTGCAGGCGACCTCGCAGGCCTTGCAGCCGATGCAGACCGACGTGTCGGTGAAGAACCCCATGCGGGGCGGGGCGTCGGGATAGCCGGCGTCCTTCGCGACGTCGGGCTCGGCCCCCGCCAGCAGGTTCCGTCCGACCAGCCCGCTCATGTGGTCACCTCCAGCCCGTGGACAAGGCGGTGCGTCCCTTCCCGCGAGGCGGGCTCCTACACCTGCGCGGCGCGGGCCCGGCGGGGACGTACAGGTGCATTGACGACCTTTCGGACGGCTGGATAGCGTCGGGAGATCGTCGAGGAGGCTGCGATGGCGGTGGAACCGTCCGGCTACGCCGGTCCGCTGGACCGCACGCTCGGCCTGGTGGTGACCGAGGCGTCCGATCGCGAGGTCGTCGCCGAGATCGAGGTGACCGCCAAGCTCATGCAGGCGTACGGGATCGTGCACGGCGGCGTGTACTGCGCCATCAACGAGACGGTCTGCAGCATGGGCGCGGCGCTCACCGTCGGGCTGGAGCACCAGGTCGTCGGGGTCAGCAACCACACGCGCTTCATCCGGGCCGTCCGCGAGGGCCGGCTGACCGCCCGCGCCCGCCCCGTCGACCGGGTCGGCGACCACGTCACCTGGCAGGCCACCATCACCGACGACAAGGGCCGCGTCGCCGCCGAGGGCACGGTCAACCTGCTCCGGCTCACCCCGCAGGGCGCGCCGGAGCCCGCGACCGGACGGGCGGCCGGGTCATCGGCGGCGGGTTAGCCGGAGCCCGGTCGGCCCCGGGCCGGTCAGCCGGGGACCGGGCGGCCGGGGTCCGGGCGGCCGGGTGCCGGTCAGCCGGGTGCCGGTCAATCGGAGGTCATCGCCTTCCACTGGCGGTCGGCGACCGGCCGCCACGCATCGTGCCGCTCGTGGAACAGCGCGAACGCCTGCGAGCCGCTCCAGTCGTCCGGCAGCAGCTCGGCGGGCAGCGCCGGGTCGAGGAACGGGAACCGCCGCCATTCCTGGACGAGCCGGGCGTGCGCGGCGAACGTCCCGGGATCGTCGGCGGGACGCAGCGCGCGGACCTCGTCGAGGAAGTCCTCGTAGGCCAGCTCGATCTCGTCCAGGTTCCACGCCTGCCGCGCGACGCGCCGCGCCTCGCCGAGGTCGCCGAGCGTCCCGGTGAACAGCGTCGAGGTGTCGGCGACGCCGATCTCCGCCAGCACCTCCCGCACCTCGGGCTCGCGCTCGGGGTGCGGGCTGACCCACACGCCGGGGGACAGGTTGCCGAGGCCGTTCCAGGACAGCCGCGTCCGCAGCAGGTGCCGCAGCTTCCGGTTCGTCTCCGGGACGGTCGCGAGGACGAGCAGCCACCGCCCGTCCCACTCGCCGCCGGGGCGGCCGAAGCCGTAGATGCGCCCGGTGCCGTCGGTGAGCAGCCGCTGCCCGGCCGGGGTGAGGTGCCAGGCGGTGCGCCGGCCGTGCCGCTCGCCGGAGAGCCAGCCCTCGGTGGCGCTGCGGGCGAGCGCCTGCCGGACCGCCTTCTCCTCCACGCCGAGCAGCCCGAGCGCCTCCAGGAACGCGGCCGTCCACACCGGTTCGCCCGCCGGCAGGACGAACTCGCCGAGCACCGTCAGCAGCAGCGAGCGCGCGCTCGCCGCGCCGAGCTCGCGGCGGCGCCGGAAGCGCGGCCCCGCCGCGCCGTCGCCGTCGGTCCGGTCCATCGGCTCTTCCTCCGCGGGCGGCTGCATCCGGCCTCTCATCATTCCACATAACTATTGACTAGCGTTTTGCGAGTGTAGAACATATTTGCCACGGTTCACGGCGAAGGGGAGCCCCCGATGACCGCTGACGCGGCGACCGGCCAGGCGCGGCCGGACACGTTCAACGCCTCCGATTATCTGCTGCGGGCCGCCCGGGACCCCGGGACCGCCGGGCGGACGGCGCTCACCGGCCCCGGCGGCGACCTGACCTACGCCGGCCTCGACGCCCTCGCCGGGAACGTCGCCGCCGGGCTGGAGGCATGGGGGCTGCGGCCCGAGGAGCGGGTCGTGCTGTTCATGGCGGACGGCCCGGCCATGGCCGGCGCGGTCCTCGGCGCGATGCGGCTCGGCGCCGTCCCCGTCCCGGTGTCCACGATGCTGACGGGCGCCGAGCTCGCCGCGCTGCTGAACGACGCGCGCGCCCGCGTCCTGATCGTCAGCGACCGGTTCGCCGGGCCCGCCGGGGAGGCCCTCGCGCTCGCCCCGGGCGTCCGGCGCGTCGCGGTCGAGGGCGACGCGGTGCCGCGCGTCCCGGAAGGCGTGCGGCTCGACCCCTTCGCCGACCTGGTCGCGGAGGGCGCGGCGCAAGGCGGGGAGATCCGCGAACCGTACGCGACCTCCGACGACTCCAGCGCGCTGTGGCTCTACACGTCCGGGACGACCGGCAAGCCCAAGGGCGCGATGCACCGGCACGCCAACATCCGGCACGTCGTGGAGACCTACGGCCGGCAGGTCCTCGGCATCACCCCGGACGACCGCTGCTACTCGGTCGCCAAGCTGTTCTTCGCCTACGGCATCGGCAACTCGCTGTTCTTCCCGCTCGCCGCCGGCGCCACGACGATCCTCGACCCGGACCGGCCGACGCCCGCGTCCGTCGCCGAGCGGCTGCGCGAGCACCGGCCCACGCTGTTCTTCGCCGTCCCGACCTTCTACGCCGCGCTGCTCAACGCGGACGTCCCGGCCGACGCGTTCGCGTCGGTGCGGCTCGCGGTGTCGGCGGGCGAGCCGCTGCCCGCCGAGCTGTGCCGCCGCTTCACCGAGCGGTACGGCGTGGAGATCATCGACGGGATCGGCTCGACCGAGTGCCTGCACATCTTCCTGTCGAACCGGCCGGGGGAGGTGCGGCCCGGCACCACCGGCGTCGCCGTCCCCGGCTACGAGCTGCGGGTCGTCGACTCCGCCGGCGCCGACGTCCCGCCCGGCACGCCCGGGTCGCTGCTGGTGAAGGGCGAGTCGATCGCCACCGGCTACTGGTGCCGGACGGAGACGACCCGGCGGGTCTTCCAGGGCGAGTGGCTGCGCACCGGCGACACCTACGTGGTGGACGAGGACGGCTACTACACCTGCCTGGGCCGCACCGGCGACATGCTCAAGGCGGGCGGCATCTGGGTGTCGCCCGCCGAGGTGGAGGCCCGGCTCCTGGAGCACCCGGCGGTCGCGATGGTCGCCGTCGTCGGCCTGCCGGACGGCGACGGCCTCGACAAGCCGATCGCCTGCGTCGTCCTCGCGGACGGCGCGAAGGCCGAGCCGGAGGAGCTGATCGACTTCTGCCGGGCGGGGCTCGCCGCGTTCAAGCGGCCTCGCGAGGTGCTGATCATGGACGTGCTGCCGACCACGGCGAGCGGGAAGCTGCGCCGCTTCGCCGTCCGCGAGCTGGCCGCCGCGCTTCTCGGCCGCGACTGACCCGCACGCCGCCGGGCCACGCGGCGGCCCGGCGCGCGCCGATATGCTACAAACTCTTGACGTGATGACCGTGTTCTGTGGAGCATGGGAGCACGGACAGACTGGAGGAGCACCCCATGCACGTCGAGTTCCGGACGGATCCGGCCCGCTACCGGCACTGGAGGGTCGAGGTCGGCGGTCCGGTCGCCACGCTGACGATGGACGTCGACGAACAGGGGGGCCTCGTCCCCGGCTACGAGCTGAAGCTCAACTCCTACGACCTCGGCGTGGACATCGAGCTGTACGACGCCGTCCAGCGGCTGCGGTTCGAGCACCCCGAGGTGCGGACGGTCGTGGTGACCAGTGGCAAGGAGAAGATCTTCTGCGCGGGCGCCAACATCCGGATGCTGGCCGCGTCCGAGCACGCGTGGAAGGTGAACTTCTGCAAGTTCACCAACGAGACCCGCAACGGCATCGAGGACGCGACCGCGAACTCGGGCCAGACCTACCTCGCCGCCTGCAACGGCACCGCGTCCGGCGGCGGCTACGAGCTCGCGCTCGCCTGCGACCACATCATGCTCGTGGACGACCGGTCGTCCACCGTCTCGCTGCCCGAGCTGCCGCTGCTCGGCGTGCTGCCCGGCACCGGCGGGCTGACCCGCGTCACCGACAAGCGGCACGTCCGCCGCGACCGCGCCGACTACTTCGCCACCAAGGCCGAAGGGCTCGGCGGCAAGAAGGCCGTCGCGTGGCGGCTGGTCGACGAGGCCGTGTCCCGCACCGCGTGGGACGCGACCGTCGCGGAACGCGCCGCGGAGCTGGCCGCCCGCTCGACCCGTCCGGCCGGCGCTCAGGGCGTCGCGCTCACGCCGCTGGACAAGACCCGCACCGGCACCGAGATCACCTACCGGTACGTGACCGCGAAGCTGGACCGCGAGGCCGCCGCCGTCGAGATCACCGTCGCCGGCCCCTCCGCCGACGCGCCCGAGGACATCGCCGCCGTGCACGCGCAGGGCGCCGAGTTCTGGACGCTCGCGATGACCCGCGAGTTGGACGACCTGATCCTCGACCTGCGCACCAACGAGCCGTCCCTCGGCACCTGGATCCTCCGCACCTCCGGCGACCCGCTGAAGGTCCTCGACCACGACCGGCTGCTGCTCGACAACGCCTCCGACTGGCTCGCCAACGAGATCGTCCTGTACCTCAAGCGGACGCTGAAGCGCCTCGACGTCACCAGCCGCAGCCTCATCGCGCTGATCGAGCCCGGCAGCTGCTTCGCCGGCTCCCTCCTGGAGCTCGCGCTCGCCGCCGACCGCTCCTACCATCTGGAAGGCGTCTTCGAGGACGTCGACCCGGACGCCGAGCCCGCCACCGTCGCCGTCGACGCGATGAACCTCGGCCCCCTTCCGATGGGCAACGGCCTCACCCGCCTGGAGACCCGCTTCCTCGGCGACGACGAGGGCCTCGCCGCCGTCCGCGACGCCGCCGCGAAACCCCTCGACGCGGGCGACGCCGAGCGCCTCGGCCTGGTCACCTTCGCGCCCGACGACATCGACTGGGACGAGGAGGTCCGCATCGCCGTCGAGGAGCGCGCCGGATTCTCCCCCGACGCCCTCACCGGCCTCGAGGCCAACTACCGCTTCCCCGGCCCCGAGACCCTGGAGACCAAGATCTTCGGCCGGCTCACCGCCTGGCAGAACTGGATCTTCAACCGGCCGAACGCGTCCGGCCCGGACGGCGCGCTGCGCCGCTACGGCACCGGACGGCGCGCCGACTTCGACCGAAAGCGAGTCTGAGCATGCCCGTCTCCGCGGACTACTCCGAGAAGATCCCGAACAACGTCGACCTGCACGAGGACCGGCGCCTGCAGCGGGCCCTGGAGTCGTGGCAGCCGAACTTCCTGTCCTGGTGGGAGTCGATGGGCCCGACCCTGCCCACCCAGGACGTCTACCTGCGCACCGCCGTCAACGTCGGCCGCGAGGGCTGGGCGCACTTCGGGCACGTCGCCATGAAGGACTACCGCTGGGGCATCTTCCTCGCCGAGCGCGACGGCGACCGCCGCATCGGCTTCGGAGCGCACAAGGGCGAGCCCGCCTGGCAGAAGGTCCCCGGCGAGTACCGCGCCGAACTGCAGCGGCTCATCGTCATCCAGGGCGACACCGAACCCGCGTCCGTCGAGCAGCAGCGCAACCTCGGCGCCACCGCCCCCAGCCTGTACGACCTGCGGAACCTGTTCCAGGTGAACGTCGAAGAGGGCCGCCACCTGTGGGCGATGGTCTACCTCCTGCACGCCTTCTTCGGACGCGAAGGCCGCGAGGAGGCCGAGGAGCTGCTGCACCGCAACTCCGGCAGCGACGAGTCGCCGCGCATCCTCGGCGCCTTCAACGAGGAGACGCCCGACTGGCTCTCCTTCTTCATGTTCACCTACTTCACCGACCGGGACGGCAAGTACCAGCTCGGCACGCTGAAGGAGTCGGGCTTCGACCCGCTGTCGCGCACCTGCGAGTTCATGCTCAAGGAAGAGGCCCACCACATGATGGTGGGCACGACCGGCATCGACCGCGTCGTCGAGCGCACCGCCCAGCTCATGATCGAGCACGACACCGACGACGTCGCCGCCCTCGGCGCGATCCCCCTGGACGTCGTCCAGAAGTACCTGAACTTCCACTACTCGGTGTCGCTCGACCTGTTCGGCTCCGAGACGTCCAGCAACGTCGCCAACTACTACACCGCCGGGCTCAAGGGCCGCTGGATGGAGGGCCGCCGCAAGGACGACCACCGCCTCACCGGCGACTCCATCATGGTGGACGCCCTCGTCGACGGCGAGATCGGCCAGACCGAGGTCGCCGCCCTCGTCGGCCTGAACACCGACCTGCGCCGCGAGTACGTCTCCGACTGCCAAAGCGGCGTCAACCGCTGGAACCGCATCCTCGCCGACGCCGGCCTCCCGCAGCGCCTCTACCTCCCGAGCGTCGCGTTCAACCGCAAGGTCGGCGCGTTCGCGGGCATCGAGGCCACCCCGCAGGGCGAGCGCCTCACCGCCGCCGAATGGGAGGCCCGCAAGGACGCCTGGCTCCCCACCGAGGTCGACAAGACCCACGTCCGCTCCCTGATGCGCCCCGTCCACGAGCGCGGCAAGATCGCCTCCTGGATCGCCCCGCCCCGCAACGGCATCAACGGCAAGCCCTTCGACTACGAGTACGTTCGGCTGTGCTAGTCCAGGGGGGCGACCCCCTGGAACCCCCGTTGCGACCGTCGAGGTCGGAGGAAAGCAGCCGGGGGGAAGACGGAAGAATCAAGG
>NZ_JBEZJL010000107.1:0-30056 GCF_040651755.1 Actinomadura sp. NPDC048394
AGCCGTCACGCGAGCGCGCTATCTGACCGGTGGGGCGAAGCCGAAGGCGAGCCCCACCGGGAAGCTCGCGAAGCGAGTTCGCGCTCGCCCAATCACGGTCAAGGGCCGAGCCGCCAGGCGAGGCACTTGGGCCGGGATTGAAGCCAACACGGCGTTTCTGCGCCGGATGTGTCGGACGGGGTGCCTATGGTTGCTGCGACATGCGAATCCTGCACACCTCCGACTGGCATCTCGGCAGATCGTTTCACCGCGAGGATCTGCTGGCCGCGCAGGCGGCGTTCGTCGACGATCTCGTCGCGACCGTGCGCGAGCAGCGGGTGGACTGTGTGCTCGTGTCGGGCGACGTCTATGACCGGGCGCTGCCGGCGGTCGACGCGGTGCGGTTGTGCGATGAGGCGCTCGCGCGGCTCGCGGAGCTGACGCGGGTGGTGCTGATCGCGGGGAATCACGATTCGGCGCGGCGGCTCGGGTTCGGGTCGGCGTTGATGGACCGGTCGGGCGTGCATGTCCGCACGGATTTCGCGCGGGTGGGGGAGCCGGTCGTCGTCGGTGACGCGGCGATTTACGGCATTCCGTATCTGGAGCCGGAGCTCGTCCGGCATCCGTGGGAGCTGGAGGAGCGCACGCATGCCGCCGCGTTGACGGAGGCGATGCGGCGGGTCCGCGCGGACGCGGCGGAGCGTCCGGGGCTGCGCTCGGTGGTGCTGGCGCACGCGTTCGTGACGGGCGGTGAGAGCAGCGAGAGCGAGCGCGACATCTCGGTGGGCGGTTCGGCGCAGGTGTCGGCGTCGGTGTTCGACGGCGTGGACTACGCGGCGCTCGGGCATCTGCACGGCCGCTGGGCCATCACGGACCGGGTCCGCTATTCGGGGTCGCCGCTGGCGTACTCGTTCTCCGAGGAGCACCACGTCAAGGGGTCGTGGCTGGTCGATCTGCGCGAGGACGGCGTGGCGGCGGAGTTCGTGGAGGCGCCCGTCCCGCGCCGCATCGCGCGCGTCAGGGGCCGTATCGACGACCTGCTGGCCGGGTCGGAGTTCGCGAAGTACGAGGACCGCTGGCTGCAGATCACGCTGACCGACGAGCGGCGTCCGTCGGCGGCGATGGAGCGGCTGCGCCGCCGTTTCCCGCATGCGCTGGTCCTCGGCTTCGAGCCGGAGGGCGGCGGCTCCGACGACGCCCGCACCTGGACGGAGCGGGTCCGCGAGCGGTCGGAGTCCGAGATCGCCGGCGACTTCGTCGCGGAGGTCACCGACGGCCCGGCGACGGAGGCCGAGCGCGCGCTGCTGGACGAGGCGTTCGAGCACTGCCGCCGGAAGGAGGCGCTGGCGTGAGGCTCCACCGGCTGGAGGTCGCCGCGTTCGGCCCGTTCTCCGGGACGGAGGAGATCGACTTCGACGCGCTGTCGGACGCGGGGCTGTTCCTCATCCAGGGCCGGACGGGCGCCGGGAAGACCAGCATCCTGGACGCGGTGTGCTTCGCTCTGTACGGGCAGGTCCCGGGCGTCCGGAACGCGGTGAAGGGGCTGCGCAGCGACCACGCGGCGCCGGGTGCGGGCCCGCGGGTGGTGCTGGAGACGACGATCCGGGGCCGGCGGCTGCGGGTGACGCGGTCGCCGGCGTGGGAGCGGCCGAAGCTGCGCGGGTCGGGGACGACGACCGAGCACGCCAAGGTGATCCTGGAGGAGTTCGAGCGCGGCGGCTGGACGGGGCTCACCACCCGGCTGGACGAGGCGGGCGACCTGATCTCGCGGCTGCTCGGGATGAACGCGGCGCAGTTCTGCCAGGTGGCGCTGCTGCCGCAGGGCGAGTTCGCGGGGTTCCTGCGCGCGGGTGCGGACGAGCGCCGCAAGGTGCTGGAGCGGCTGTTCGCGACCGAGGTGTTCACGCAGGTCGAGAAGTGGCTGGCGGACCGGCGGGCCGCGACGGGCCGGGAGGCGGCCGAGCTCGCCGCCGCGGCGTCCTCGATCGCGGACCGGATCGCGGAGGCGACGGGCTCGGCGGCGCCGCGCGGTGAGCGTCCGGCGGTCCCGGCGCCGCGCCGCGGCGAGCAGGTGCCGGAGCCGGCCGCGGACGTGGAGGTGCTTCCGGCGTGGGCGGCGGAGCTGGCGGGCGAGCACGCCGACGTCCGCGCGGTCGCCGACGCGCTGCGCGACGAGGCGGACGTGGTCGTGCGGGCGGCGCGCGAGGCGCTGGAGGCCGGGCGGGAGGTGGCGGAGCGACGGCGGCGGCACGCCGACGCGCTGGCGCGCCGTGACGCGCTCACCGCGCGCGCGGAGGAGCGGTCGCGGCTGGCGTCGGGGCTCGACGCCGCCGCGCGCGCCGACCGGGTGGTGCCGCTGGTGCGCGCCGTGCAGGACCGGCATGTCCGTGCGGGCCAGGCGCGCCGGTGGGCCGAGGAGACCCGTTCCCGGGTCGGGACGCTGCTTCCGCCCAGCGCGTCCGAGGACGTCCTGGCGAAGGCCGAGCGCGCGCGCCGCGACGAGATGGCGAAGCTCGCGGACCGCCGGCAGGAGGCGGCGCGGCTGAGCGAGCTGGAGGCCGAGCGGGCGGAGCTGGAGCGCGAGATGGCGCGCCTCGAACCCGAGGAGGCGCGGATCTCCGCGGCCCTCGCCGACCTTCCCGGGATCGTCGAGGCGCGCCGCGCCGAACTCGACGAGGCGCGGATCGCCGCGGCCGGGCGTCCGGGCGCGGAGGCCGCGGTCGCCGACGCGCGCCGCCGGCTCGACGCGGCGCACCGCCGCGACCAGGTCGGGCACCTGCTCGGCGAGGCGGAGGCCGCGCACCGCGACGCGGTCGACGCCGCGCAGGACGCCCGGCAGCACGTCCTCGACCTGCGGCAGGCGCGGCTCGACGGGATGGCGGCCGTCCTCGCCGGGGAGCTGGAGGACGGCGAGCCCTGCCGGGTCTGCGGCTCCACCGAGCATCCCGCCCCGGTCACGTCGCTCGCGCTGATCCCGACCGAGGAGCAGGTCGACGAGGCGCAGGCCGACGCCGACCGCGCCCAGCACGACCGGGAGGGCGCGGCGCGCCAGGTGGAGGCGCTGAGAACCGAGCGCGACGGCCTGCTGGAGACCGTCGGCGAGTCGGCCGCCGAGGCGCTCGCCGCCGACCTGGCCGAGGCCGAGGAACTGCTCGCGGCGGCGACGGCGCGGGCCGCGGAGGCCGACCGGCTGGAGAGCGTCCTGCACCGCGACGAGCAGGAGCTCGAACGCGTCCGCGACGCGCGGGACGGCAACGTCCGGGCGCTCACCGCGAACCGCACCCGGCGCGCGGAGCTCGACGCCGAGGAGAAGCGGCTGCGCGCGGCGCTGGACGAGGCGCGCGGCACCGACCCGACCCTGGAGGCGCGCATCGACCGGCTCGGCCGCGAGGCCGACGCGCTGGCCGAAGCTATGGACGCGCTACGGGAGGCCGATCGCGCCGCCGAGGAACTCGCCGCCGCTCGCGCGCGCGCCAAGGCCACCGCCGAGGAGGAGGGCTTCCGCACGCCGGACGAGGTGCTCGCCGCCGCGATGCCGGACGAGGAGCAGGCCGGGCTCCGCGACCGGCTCCGCCGCTTCGACGACGAGGAGGCCCTCGTCCGCGACCTGCTCGCCGACCGGACGCTGGCCGAGGCCGCCGCCGGACCGGCCCCCGACCTGGACGCGCTCGAGGCGGCGCTCGCGGAGGCGGAGGACGCGCGGACCGGCGCCGCGTCCGCCGCGGACCGGGCCCGGCACCGCTGCGAGCGGCTCGCGCGGCTGCGCGCGGACCTCGGCTCCGCCGTCCGCGCCTGGCGCCCGGCGGCGGAGCGGTACCGGGTCGCCGAGCGGCTCGCCGGGCTGACGTCCGGTAAGCACGCCGCGAACCGGCGTTCGATGTCGCTGTCGGCGTACGTGCTGGCCGCGCGGCTGGAGCAGGTCGTGGCCGCCGCGAACGAGCGGCTCGGCCGGATGTCGGGCGGCCGCTACGCGCTCGTCCACACCACCGACAAGGCGGCGGGCGACCGCAGCCACGGCGCGGGCGGGCTCGGGCTGCGCGTCGCCGACGCGTGGACGGGCCTGGAGCGCGACCCGGTGACGCTGTCGGGCGGCGAGTCGTTCATCAGCTCGCTGTCGCTGGCGCTTGGTCTCGCCGACGTCGTCACCGCGGAGGCGGGCGGCGCGGAGATCGGCACGCTGTTCGTCGACGAGGGCTTCGGCACCCTCGACGAGGACACCCTCGACGAGGTGATGGACGTGCTGGACGGCCTGCGCGACGGCGGCCGCGCCGTCGGCATCGTCAGCCACGTCGCGGAGCTGCGGGCCCGGATCCCGGCGCAGCTCCGCGTCACCAAGGAGCGCACCGGGTCCACCGCGCGCATCGTCGTCTGAGCGCCCCCCGGCGGCTCCGCCCGCCGCGAGGGCCAAGGCTTGCGCCTGGAGGCGCCGGGGGGCAGGGCTTGCGGCCGGGGCCGCGGGGTCAGGGCTGGCGGCCGGGGCCGCGGGGTCAGGGTTTGCGGCCGACGCCCGCGACCAGCCAGCCCGTCGCGGGCTCGTGCGGCCGGTCGGGACGCCATTCGGGCGCGGGCACGAGGCCGGGCTCGACCAGGTCGAGGCCGTCGAAGAACGCGGCGATCCGGGACCGGGAGCGGGAGGTGAACACCAGCCCGGCGTCGGCGACGATCCGGTCCTGCAGGGCGCGCTCGCAGGACGTCATCGCGTCGTCGGTGAAGTCGCAGATCGCCAGGTGGGAGCCGGGCGCCATCGCGTCGGTGAACGCGCGGACGATGCCCTCCGGGTCCTCCTCGTCGAGGATCGCGTCGAGCGTCGCGGTCATCAGCACGCCGACCGGGCGGCGCAGGTCGATGAGCGCGGTGACCTCCCGGTCGGCGAGGATCGCGTGCGGCTTGCGGGCGTCGCCGTGCACCGCCGCCGCGTTCGGAACGGCGTGCAGCAGCGCCTGGTAGTGGACGACGGCGACGCGGTCGATGTCGACGTACACGACCCGGCCGGCGGCGTCGCGGGCGTGCACGACCTCGTGCACGTTGCCTTTGCCGGGCAGGCCGCAGCCCACGTCGAGGAACTGCCGGACGCCCTCGTCCAGCATGTGGCGGACGGCGCGGCGCAGGAACTTGCGGTTCTCGCGGGGCAGCAGCCGGGCGGCCTGGAAGGAGCCGAACGCCTCGATGGCGACGGCGCGGTCGGCGCCGTAGTTGTCCTTGCCGCCGAGCGAGTAGTCGTAGATGCGGTTGAGGGCGGCGCCGGGGAGGCCGGGGCCGGGGGGCTGGCGGTCTGTCATTCGTGTCCCCTCGACTGGGAGCGGGGGTGGGTCGAGGAGCCTCCAGTCTAGTGGATCGCGATCACCGTGCGCAGGTCCGGCGTCGCGGAAAGCCACCATTCGTCGGGGCGCGGGGAGGCCGCGCCCGGCCTCCCGGGGGCGGGCACGGATCCGGCGCGCGCGGGGTCAGCGGGAGATGAAGTCCAGGATCACGTTGTGGACGTGGTGGCTCTTGTCGGCGCCGCGGAACTCGACCTCGTAGGAGAGGGTCCCGACGTTGATCGCGATGGAGCCGGAGGAGAAGTAGGGCCCCGCCCACGACTTGTTGCTGACCACGCTGACCGAGGTGATCTTGGAGTAGGGGATGCTGGTGATCGCGTACTTCTTGCCCGCGAAGCTCTTGTCCTGGATGATCACCCGCCGGTCGGTGAGGCCGACGAACCCGGTGCCGGTGCCGATCGCGTCGTAGACCGCGATGACCTGCTCGCCGGGCAGCAGCCCGCTCTCGATCTGCTTGAGCTGGCCCGACCTGTCGTGCTCGACGCCGTCGCCCATGTCCGTCCTCCGGTGCTCGTGGTTGGTCCGAGTGCTCGTGGGTGGTCCGACACGTTTCGACGAGCGTAGACCGCCTCCCGTTCCCGGGGCCCGGGCTTTCCGCCGCTCGCCGCGCTCAGGCGTCCGGCTCCCGGCCGGCGCGCCGCCGCGCCGCCCACCACGCGGCCACCTGGGCGCGGGACGAGAACCCGAGCCTGCCGAGGATGTTGGCCACGTGCCGCCCGGCCGTCCCGGGGCTGATGACGAGCTCCGCGGCGATCTCCCGGTTGGTCAGCCCGGCGGCGAGCAGCGCCGCCACCTCCAGTTCGCGCGGTGTGAGCGTGCTCGCGGGACGTATCGGACGCGTGCCCGCGCCCGGCCGGGCGTCCGTGGCCACAATCGGCGAGGCGGCAGGCGCGGTGGCCGGGGACGGCGGTTCGGTGGCGCGGGCGATCGCCTCGTCCATCTCCATGTCCCGGCCCCGCGCCCACAGGTGCGCGACCGCCGGCGGGCCAAGCCGGGTCCGGACGTCCTCCACCAGCGTCTCCTGGCGCGCCCCGGCGGACGGCGATCCGGGGACGCCCGCCCTTTCCCGCAGCGCCGACGCCGCGCCGAGCAGTTTGACCGCGCGGGTGTCGTCGCCCTCGCGCAGTGCCAGTGCCGCGCACAGTTCCAGGACGCGCGCGACGGCGTTGCGCCGCCCGGTGAGCCCGGTGAGGCGCAGGCTCTCGTCCAGGTGGCGCCGGGCGGCGCCGAGGTCGCCGAGCGCGGTGGCGGCGGCGCCGAGCCCGGCCAGGCAGCGGGCCCGCTGGGGGCGCAGCCCGTCCGGGCCGCCGACGATGCCGTGCGCCTCGCGGTAGAACCGCGCCGCGCGGTCCGGGTCGCCCTGGACGAGCGCGATGAGGCCGAGCCCGATCAGCGTGTTCGCCGCCAGCCCGAGGTGCCCCATCCGGCGGAAGATGGTCAGCGACTCCTCGTTGAGCCGCGCCGCGGTCCGCAGCCGTCCGTGCCTCGCCGATAGGGCTGCGAGCGCAGAGAGGGCCAGCGCCTCGTTGAACGGCTCGCCGTCCGTGTGCGCGCGCCGCCGGACCCCGTCCAGGACGGTCTCGGCGTCCGCGTCGTCCCCGCAGCGCATGCCGATGAGAGCCAGTGTCGTGAGGCATCCGTCGACGCCCGCCCGGTCGCCCAGCGCCTGGAACGCCTCCTGCGCCTCGCCTACCCGGGCCCTGGCCTCGTCGTAGTCGCCGTGGTCGTAGCAGACCTCGCCGTACGCCCGGCACGCGCGCGCCCGCACCGCGGGCTCCACCCGGCCGGGCAGGGCGAAGCAGCGCTCGAACCACGAGACGCCCTCCGCCACCCGCCCCTGGATGAGCCAGTACCAGCGCAGCGACGTGCACAGCCGCAGCCCGGCGCGGACGTCCCCGGCCCGCATCGCGGCGTCGAACGCGGCACGGAGGTTCTCCGACTCGGCCTTCACCGCCTCGAACGCGGCGAGGCGGCGCTCCCAGGGGACGAAGGGGTCGAGCCAGCCGTCCCGCTCCAGCCGCTCCGCCAGCTCCACCATGTGGCCGCGGTGCCGGGCGGCGACCGCGTCCGCCTCGCCGGAGGAGGCGAGCCGCTCGGCGGCGTAGTGCCGGATGGTCTCGAGCAGCCGGTGCCGCGCCGGCTCGTCGGTCACCACCAGCGACTTCGCCGCCAGGCCGCCGAGGACGTCCAGCACGTCGAGCCCGTCGCCGCACACCCGCTCGGCGGACTCCAGCGTCCAGCCGCCCGCGAACACCGACAGCCGCCGCAGCAGCACGCGCTCGTCGGCGCCCAGCAGGTCGTGGCTCCAGTCGACGGTGGCGCGCAGCGTCCGCTGCCGCGCCGCCGCGGTCCTGCTGCCCCGCACCAGCAGCCGGAACCGCTCGTCCAGCCGGTCGGCGATCTGCTCGACCGTCAGGAAGCCGACCCGGGCGGCGGCCAGCTCCAGCGCGAGCGGCATCCCGTCCAGGCCGCGCGCGAGCCGCACGACGACCGGCGCGTTGCCGCTGGTCAGCCCGAAGCCGGGGCGGGCGGCCGCGGCCCGCTCGGCGAACAGCCGGATCGCCGCGTGCCCGCCGATCCGGTCCACGTCCGTGACGGTCTCGGCGGGCAGGTCCAGCGGCGGCACCCGCCACACCACCTCGCCCGGGACGCGCAGCGGCTCGCGGCTCGTGGCGAGGACGTGCAGCGACGGGCAGCCGCCGAGCAGCCGGTGCGCGAACACCGCGCAGTCCTGCACCAGGTGCTCGCAGTTGTCGAGGACGAGCAGCATCCCGCGGGCGCGCAGCGCCGCGAGCAGCGTGTCGGCCGGCGCCCGTCCCGGTTCCTCGGCGACGCCGACGGCCGCCGCCACCGCCTGCGGCACCAGCCGGGCGTCGCGCACGTCGGCGAGCGGCACCAGCCATGCGCCGCCGGGGAACCGGCCGGCCACCCCGGCGGCCAGGTGCCGCGCCAGCCGCGTCTTGCCGATCCCGCCAGGGCCCGCCAGCGTGACGAGCCGCTCGCCGGGCAGGAGCGCGGCCAGCTCGGCCATGTCGCGCTCCCGCCCGACGAGGCGGGTCGTCTCCGCCGGCAGGTTGTGGCGGCCCGGTCCCGAGCCGTGCGTCATGGGTCCCGCCGTGCGTCGTGGACTCCTGTGCGGAAGTCTGGCACCGGCGGCCCGCTCCGGCCAGACGTGCCGGCCGGGCACGGCCGAAGGCGGCCGTGCCCGCCCGGCGCGGTACCGGGACCGGTGCGGCATCAGGACCGGCGCGGCATCAGGAGCGGCGCAGCGTCAGGAACGAGCGGTAGATCCCGTTGGCGTCGCCGCCGTTGAACCGCAGCGCGGGCAGGGTCACCTGCGCCGCGTCCTTGGTGTAGGCGTCGGCGTCCGCCTGGCTCAACAGCAGCTGCTGCGGCTCGCCCACCGGGTCGTCGGCGCCGAGGGCGGTGACGAGCCCGCCGAGGCTCGCGACGATGCCGAGGGCGACCGCGACGAGGTCCTGCTTGGCGGCCTTGGCCGCCACCGCCGCGGCGGTGACCACCGCGGTGACGTCCGACACGATCTTGGAGATGTCACCGAGGTCGTGCTCCAGGTGCGCCGCCGTGACCAGCAGGTCGGAGTCGATGACCGCCGGGGCGCCGGCGCCCCACAGCCGCAGGTCCTCCGAGCCCGACGCGGGCGCCCGGTCGCCCTCGTTGGTCTTGTACACCGGCGTCCGCACGGTGCGCGCGGGCGTGCCGGCCTCCATCTGCGCCTGCGTGATCATGCTGATGACCTCGTAGGGCTCGTCCTTGCCGAGCCCCTCGGGGTTGCTCTCGTCGTCGCAGACGAGGTGCGAGAACCGCAGGTCGTACTTGTGCGCGCTCGGCCTGCCCGGCGCGGGCGGCGCGGTGCGGCCGCCGAGCCGGCCGATGACCTGCTCCAGTTCCGGGGCGCTCACCGCCGTCGCGGCCGGCTGGAAGGCGTGCGTGCCGCCGAACAGGGCGCGCTTGCGGTCCTGCGGCAGCGCGTCGGCCTTGCCGACCATCTCGGCGACCGACGCCCGCGCCCCCGGGACGCGGTCCAGCGCCGCCCAGACGGTCCGGTCGACGTCGTTGCGCCGCCCGTCCGGCAGGTTCGCCGCGTAGCGGCGCAGCAGCAGGAGCAGGACCCCCGCGTACTCGCTCCCCGTGGTCGTCACAGAGTTGTCCATGGTGCTTCCTCCGCCAGGTCGGGTGCCCCCCGTGGGACCCGATGACGGCGCCGACGCTACGGTCGCCGGCCGGCCCGCCGCATGTGCCGTACGGTGTAGACGGCGCCACATTCCGGCCCGGGCGCGTTAGGTCCGGCCCATGGCGGGCACACCCACGACACCCCCGGCCGCCGATCATGAAACGACCAGGAGACGGCGGCCACGTCCCCCCGGAGGCTGCCGTGCGCGTCGGAACGGCCATCGTCCTGATCTGGCTGGTCATCGGTGCCATCGCCGCCGGCCAGCGGCACTACTACGACGACCGGAAGGCCAGCTGCGCCAAGGTCGGCACGGTCGTCGTCACGATCGTGGCCGGCCCGCTCAACTACGTGGGCGCGAACCCGAAGGTCCACTGCAAGACGCCGCAGCCCAGCAAGTGATCCGGCGCGGCGGGCGGGGGCCGCCGCGACCGCGCCTTCACCTGCGGCGTTCCCTGCCTTTGCGCGGGACGGGGAACGTGCCGGGCATGGGCGCGTGGTTCACCCGGGAGATCGCCGACACCGGACGGCTCCGGCTGTTCTGCTTCTTCGTGGCGTTCATCGCGGCGTTCCTGTTCATCCGCTTCAGCGTCCGGATGATCCGCAAGCGGGTGCGGTGGTGGCCGGGGAACGTCACGCCCGGCGGCCGGCACATCCACCATGTCGTGTTCGGCCTGGTGTTCATGTGCGTCGGCGGGATCGGCGGGCTGGCGGTGACCGACGACTCGTCCGGCTGGGCGGCGGCGTCCGCGGCCCTGTTCGGCGCGGGGATGGCGCTGGTCCTGGACGAGTTCGCGCTGGTCTTCCACCTGAAGGACGTCTACTGGACCGAGCAGGGGCGGCTGTCGGTCGAGGTCGTGTTCGTGACGGTGGCGCTGTGCGGGCTGCTGCTGCTCGGGCTGCGCCCGCTCGGCGCGGACGCCTTCGCCAGCTCGAAGGACGCGGGCGGCGGGTGGGAGCTCGCGGCGGTGCTGCTCATCGATCTCGGCCTGGCCGTCGTCGCGCTGCTCAAGGGCAAGACGTGGACGGGGCTGATCGGACTGTTCATCGGGCTCGTGGCGCTCGTCGGGGCGATCCGGCTGGCCCGTCCCGGGTCGCCGTGGGCGCGGCGCCGCTACAAGCCGGGCTCGCGCAAGGAGCGGCGCGCGGTGGCCCGCGAGCGCCGGTACCGGCGCCCCGTCCAGCGTCTCGCCACCGCGGTGGGCGACCTGATCGCGGGCCGCCCCTCCATCCGGGGCTGAGCCCGCCGGCCGCCGCCCCCGGGCGGTCCGGTCAGCCGGGCGGCCCGGTCAGGTCGGCGGGTGCGATCAGGTCGGTGGGCGCGGTCGGGTCGGTGGGCGCGGTCGGGTCGGTGGGCGCGGTCTTGCGCGGGTCCAGCGGGACGCAGCCGACGCCGCGGCCCTGCTCGTCCAGCAGCCGGCCGACCCGCTTGATCCATTTCAGCGTGACGGACTGGTCGACGATCTGGATCTCCGGGTACAGCGCGACGAGCCGGGCCTGGTAGGCCGCTAGCTCGTCCATGCCGTGCACCCAGACGTTGACCATGAGGTTGGCGCGGCCGACGACCGAGCACACCATGCGGGCCTCGCGCATCGTCGCGATCCTGTCGGCGACGGCCCGCAGCCGCGGCGGCGGGACCTGCAGCCACAGCATCCCGGTCACCCGCCAGCCGGCCAGCCAGTGCGCGGCCTCGCAGCGCAGCACGGCCCGCCCGCTGGACAGCATGCCGGTGAGCGCGCGCCGCACCCGCGTCTCCGGCATGCCGAGCTCGGCGGCGAGCGCGGCGTGCGAGCGGCGGCCGTCGGGGGCGAGCGCGAGCAGCACGGCCACCTCGTCGTCGCGCAGCGGCCCGGGCTCCTGCCCGGTCCCGGAGCCGGTACCGCGCTCCAGGTCGCGGCGCTGGTCGTGGCTGAGCGAGTCCAGCCGCCACCGGCTCGCCTCGCGGTGCAGGCGGTGGCTGAGGTGGGTGCGGGTGAAGGTGATCCCGTCGAGCGCGCCGAGCCGGTCGAGGACGTACCCGCTGACGGCGGCGACGCTCGTGGCGCTGACGGTCAGCAGCAGGTCGCGGCCGCCGGTGGTGTGCTCCACGCTGCCGGTGCAGGGGTCGGCGGCGATCTCGGCGGCGATGCGCTGGTTCGCGCCGGGCAGGCAGCCGACCTCGACCAGCGCGAACGCGCCGAAGTCGAGCTGCGAGGGACCCGGGTAGCAGGTCACCCACGCCTCGCCGGACGCGCCGAGCCGCGCCCAGCGGCGCGACAGCGTGGCGGCGTCGACGCCGAGCGGGCGGGCGAGCCGCGCCCAGGACGCGCGCGGGTCGTGCTGCAGCGCGTTCACCAGCGCCAGGTCGAGCTCATCCATGCGCCGGTTCCGTGCATGCGAGGGGGTGTTCACGCGGCATTCGTGCAATCTACTCGAGTTTTCGCGCCGGACCCGATCCTGGTCTGCACCGCTCCCACCGTCTTTCTCGTCCCCCGGGAGAAGCCCATGGCCCGTTTCCGCTCCGCCGTCCCGGCCGCCGCGCTGGCGGCCGCCGCGGTCCTGATCTCCTCCGGCTGCACCACCTCCTCGGAACCGTCCGCGGGCGGCGGCGGCCCGTTCCGGTACGCGGTGACGTCCGACGCCAACACCTTCGACCCGGCGCTCGGCACCGCGGCCACCGACTACTCCTTCGCCCGGATGCAGTTCGGCACCCTCGTCTACCGCGACGCCGACCAGTCGGTCGTCCCCGGCCTCGCCGAGAAGTGGACCGTCGCCCCCGACTCGGCCACCTTCACCCTCCGCGCGGGACTGACCTGCTCGGACGGCAAGCCGCTGACCGCCGGCGACGTCGCCGCGTCGCTGCGCCGGTGGGCCGACCCGAAGACCGGCGCCGCCGGGACCGGGCTGGCGTTCGGGCCCGGCGCCAAGGTCACCGTGTCGTCCGACGACGCCGCCCGCACGGTCACCGTCAAGCTGGCCAGGCCGTGGTCGGACCTGGTGCCCGCCATGTCGATGACCAACGCGGGCATCGTCTGCCCGCCCGGGCTCAAGGACCCCAAGGCCCTCGGCCAGGGACCGGTCGCGGGCGCGGGCACCGGCCCCTACACGCTGACCGACGCGCAGCGCGGCCGGCAGTACACCTTCAAGCTCCGCGACGGCTACAACGCGTTCCCCGCCTACACCAAGGCGAAGGTGCCCGCGGGCGAGCGCCCGTCCACGGTGCGGCTGTCGATCGTGTCGAACGAGAGCACCGCGGCCAACCAGCTGAGCACCGGCGAGCTGGACTACGCGGCGTTCACCGGCCCCGACGCGGCCCGGTTCGCCGGCGGCGGCTACCACGTCCACGTGCAGCCGCTGCTGCGGATGTTCGTCGTGTTCAACGAGCGCAAGGGGCACCCCGGCGCCGACCCGGGGTTCCGCAAGGCGGTCGCGCAGGCCCTCGACCCCGCCGCCTTCAACAAGGTCTACGGCGGCAAGGGCGAGGTGATGAAGAGCTGGAGCGACAGCACCAGCCAGTGCGCGAACACCGACGCCTCGATCGTCACCGGGACCGACCCGGCGGCGGCGAAGAAGGCGCTGAACGGCGTCTCCGTCAAGCTCAGCGGGACGAACGGGGTCGCCGGCGGGTCCGGCAACACCTACGTGCAGGAGGCCCTGCGCGCCGCCGGCGCCAAGGTCGCGCTGCGCAACGTCGACAACGCCACCTGGGCGTCCGACGTCCTCGCCAACAAGGGCGACTGGGACGTCACCGTGATGGCGCACCTGAACTTCCAGGGGACGCTCACCGCCGGCGCGATCCTGCTCACCGGCCCGAACCCGCCCGAGGGCCGCAACTTCGGCGGGATCCGCAACGGCGGCTTCGACGCGGGGTTCGGCAAGGCGATGGCCACCACCGACGAGGCCGGCAAGTGCGCGGCGTGGGGCGCGGCGCAGAAGGCGCTGCTGCAGCGTGACGACGTGGTGCCGCTGTCGACCGTGCCGGTCGCGTTCGTGCTCGGCAAGGACGCCGACGCCGTCGTCACCGCCGGCGCCGTCGACCCGACCTCGTTCCGGGTCCAGGGCTGATGACGGCCGCCGTCCAGGAGGCCCCGGCGCCCGGGCCGGTGAAGGCGGGCGGGCGCGTCCGGAACCCGTGGATCGGGTTCCTGCTGCGCCGGCTCGCCGGGCTGGCGGGCGTGCTCGTCGCCCTCGTCGCGGTCACGTTCCTGATGGTGCAGCTGATCCCGGGCGACCCGGCGCGGGCGCTGGCCGGGACGGACGCGACCGGCGCGCAGGTGGCGCGGTTCCGGCACGAGCTGGGCCTCGACCGCCCGCTGCCCGCGCAGTTCGGCTCGTACGTCTCCGGGCTCCTGCACGGCGACCTCGGCACGTCGTTCCAGACCCGCGAGCCGGTCGCCGACGTGATCGCCGGGCGGCTGCCGTTCACCGCGGAGCTGGCGCTGCTGGCGATCCTGCTGGTCCTCGCCGTCGCGGTGCCGCTCGGGATGGCCGTGGCCGTCGCGACCCGCGGCGGGCGGCGGCGCCGGCTGGACGCGGCGTTCACCTTCGCGACCGGGCTGCTCGGCGCCACCCCCGAGTACGTGCTCGGCACGCTGCTCGTCCTCGTCTTCGCGATCACGCTGCGGCTGCTGCCCGCCGCCGGCGCGTCCAGCCTGTCGGCGCTGGTCCTGCCGGTGGTGGCGGTGGCGCTGCCGTCGACGTGCGTGCTGGCGAGGATCGTCCGGCGGGAGACCGCCGTGGTGCTGAACCAGGACTACATGCGGACGGCGCGGGGCCGCCGCCTGCCGCCGCTCGCCCTGTACGCGCGGCACGCGCTGCCGAACCTGCTGACCAGCACGCTCACCATGGGCGGGCTGATGCTCACCGCGATGCTCGGCGGCACGATCATCGTGGAGAGCGTGTTCGCCTGGCCCGGCCTCGGCGGCCGCGTCGTGCAGGCGATCACCAACCGCGACTACCCGGTCATCCAGGGCACGGTGCTGGTCCTCGGCATCCTCGCCGCCCTGCTCAACCTGCTCATCGACGTGCTGCTCGGGCTGCTCGACCCGCGCACGCTGACCGCGAGGAGCCGCTCATGATCCGCTCGTCCCGGGGCCTCGCCGCCGGGCTGGCCGGGCTCGGCCTCATCGCCGTCCTCGCCGTCGTGGCGCCGCTGGTCTGGGGCGGCGACGCGACGCACCTGTCCGGCGCCGCCCGCGAGGGCGTGTCCGGCGAGCACTGGCTCGGCACCGACGCGCTCGGCCGCGACGTGCTGGCCCGCACCCTCGTCGCCACCCGCCTCACCCTCGTCATGACGGTGATCGCCACCGCGATCGCCGGGACGATCGGGATCCTGCTCGGCACCGCCGTGTGGGTCGCGGGCCCGCGCGTGCGGGAGGCCGGGCTGCGGCTCATCGACGTGATGGTGTCCTACCCGGCGATCATCCTCGCGCTGGCCGTCGCGGCGATCCTCGGCGCGGGCACCGTCGCCGCCGTCGTCGCGATCGGCGTCGCGTGGAGCCCGGCGTTCGCGCGGCTCACCGCCAACCTCGCCGCGTCCGTCGCGGGCCGCGACTTCGTCTCCGCCGCGCGGCTGCTCGGCGTCCCGCCGCACCGGATCCTCGTCCGGCACCTGCTGCCGAACATCGCCGAGCCGCTGCTGGTGCTGCTGTCGGTCGCGTTCGCCGGGACGCTGACGGCGCTGTCGGGCCTGTCGTTCATCGGCCTCGGCGTGCAGGCGCCGTCCTACGACTGGGGCGCGCTGCTGAACACGGGCCTGGACGCCCTCTACACCAACCCGGCGGAGGCGCTCGGCCCGGCGGTCGCGATCACGCTGACCGGCGTGCTGGCGAGCTTCGTCGGCGACGGCCTCGCGGCGGGCGCCGACCCGCACCGGGTCGGGATCTCGGGGCGGATGAAGAAGGCGCCCGTGCCGGCCGAGGCCCCCGCGGAGGAAGGCGCGCTGCTCACCGTGACCGAGTTGCGCGTGTCCGCCGGGGACGTCGACCTGGTGGACGGCGTCTCCTTCACCGTCCGTCCCGGCGAGATCGTCGGCGTGGTCGGGGAGTCGGGATCGGGCAAGAGCCTCACCGCGATGGCCGTCGCGCGGCTGCTGCCCGACACCGTCGCCGCCGATGCCCGCGCCCTCCGGCTGGACGACCTGGACCTGCTCGCGGGCGCCGCGCCCGACCGCCTCGCCACCGAGATCGGCGTCGTCTACCAGGACCCGGCCGCGTCGTTCAATCCGGCGCTGCGGATCGGCGGGCAGCTCACCGAGGTGCTGCGCCGGCACCGCGGGCTCGGCCGCCGCGCCGCCCGCGAGCGCGCCGCCGAGGCGCTGGACGCCGTCCGGATCACCCGCCCGGAGGCGCGGCTGCGGCAGCACCCGCACGAGCTGTCCGGCGGGATGCGCCAGCGCGCGATGATCGCGTCGGCGCTGCTCACCGGCCCCCGGCTGCTGATCGCCGACGAGCCGACCACCGCGCTCGACGTCACGGTCCAGGCCGAGATCCTCGAGCTGCTCCGCGAGGCCAACCGCCGCGACGGCACCGCGATGCTGTTCATCTCGCACGACATCGGCGTCATCGCGTCGCTGTGCCACCGGGTCCTGGTCATGTACGCGGGGCGGATCGTCGAGGAGCTGCCGGTCGCCGACCTCGCCGCCGGGCGCGCCCGGCACCCGTACACGCGCGCCCTGCTGGACGCCACGCCCCGCCTCGACACGGACGGCGACGGGGGCGCGGAGCTGACCACGATCCCCGGACGTCCGCCCGCGCCAGCCGACCGTCCGGCCGGGTGCGCGTTCGCGTCCCGCTGCGCGCTCGTCATGCCGCGGTGCACCGAGGAACGGCCCGCCGCGGTCGCGGTCGGGACGGACCATCGCGCCGCCTGCCACGCCGTCGCGCTCACCGTGGAGGAGACCGCATCATGACGCTGCCCGCCGAGAAGGCGGCCGCCGCCGGGCCGGCCGCCGGGAAGCTCACCGCCGAGCACGTCACCGTCGTGTTCGGGCACGGGCGCCGCGCCCACACCGTCCTCGACGACGTCGGCCTCGCCGTCCCGGAGGGCACCACGGTCGGGCTCGTCGGCGAGTCAGGGTCGGGGAAGTCGACGCTGGCCAAGGCCATGGTCGGGCTCGTCCGGCCCCGGTCGGGCCGGATCCTGCTGGACGGCAGGGAGGTGTCCGGCCTGCGCGGCGCCCGCCTCACCGCCGCGCGCCGCCGCATCCAGCTGATCTCGCAGGACCCGAACTCCTCCCTCGACCCCCGGATGCGGATCGGCCGCGCGCTCGCCGAGGCGATCGACCCGCGCCGCGCCGACCCCCGCGCGCACGCCGACCAGATCGCCGCCGGGCTGGAGATGGTCGCGCTCGAACCCGACGCCGCCCGCCGCCACCCGCACGAGTTCTCCGGCGGCCAGCGGCAGCGGATCGCGATCGCCCGCGCCCTCGTCGCCCGCCCCGAGGTCGTCGTCGCCGACGAGATCACCTCCGCGCTGGACTGCTCCGTCCAGGCCGAGGTGCTGAACCTGCTCGCCCGGCTGCGCGCCGAGCTGCGGCTGACGATGCTGTTCATCTCCCACGACCTCGCGGTCGTCCGGCACGTCAGCGACTCCGTGGCGGTCATGCACCGCGGAGTGATCGTCGAACGGGGCGACATCTACGCCGCCCCGTCCCACCCCTACACCCGACGGCTGCTCGCGAGCGCGCCGTCACTGCCGCCGAAGGAGACCACGTGACCAGCCGCGCCGCGGAGCGGACCCGCGAGACCCTCAGCGATTTCGGCGAGCACGCCGCCGGCCTGGGGGAGCTGTACCGCGACCTGCACGCCCATCCCGAGCTCTCCTGGCAGGAGCACCGCACCGCCGGGATCGTCGCCGCGCGGCTGCACGCCGCCGGATACAAGGTCACCGAGGGCGTCGGCGGCACCGGCCTCGCCGGCGTCCTGCGCAACGGGGACGGCCCGGTCGTGCTGGTCCGCGCCGACATGGACGCGCTGCCCGTGGCCGAGCGGACCGGCCTGCCCTACGCGAGCACGGTGCCCGGCGTGATGCACGCCTGCGGGCACGACGTGCACGTCACCTGCCTGATCGCGGCCGCCGAGGCGCTCGCCCGGCGGACCGCGCTCTGGTCGGGGACGCTGCTGGTCGTCGCGCAGCCCGCCGAGGAGCTCGGCGAGGGCGCGCTGGCGATGGTCCGGGACGCGGCGTGGCGGGGGCTGCCGCGTCCGGACGCGGTGCTCGGCCAGCACGTCGGCGCGTTCCCGGCGGGCGCGATCGTGCACCGCCCCGGTCTCATGATGTCCGCGGCGACCACGGTGGACGTGCGGATCTTCGGCCGCGGCGGGCACGGCTCGGCGCCCGAGACCTGCGTCGACCCGGTCGTCACCGCCGCGCACCTGGTGACGCGGCTGCAGACGATCGTGTCGCGGGAGGTGTCGCCGCGCGACTCCGTCGTCGTCACCGCCGGCATGATCCGCGCCGGCACGAAGGCCAACGTGATCCCGGACGAGGCGCACGTGGCGCTGAACTTCCGCAGCCAGTCCGCGCGGGTCCGCGACGAGGTGCTCGCCGCGATCCACCGGATCGCCGAGGCCGAGTGCGCCGCGTCCGGCTGCCCCCGGCCGCCGGAGCTGGCCGTGTCCGGCGACTTCCCGCTGACCGTGAACGACGCCGCCGCCGACGCCCGGGTGTCCGCCGTGCACGCCGAGCTGTTCGGCGCGGAGGCCGTCATCGAGCACGGCCCGCTCATGGGCAGCGAGGACTTCTCGGTCTTCGGGTTCGCCGAGCACAACGGCGGCACCGCCGTCCCGTCCGACTTCTGGTTCTTCGGGGGCACGCCGCTGCAGGCGTGGATGGACGCGCCGGGGGAGAGCCCCGAGGAGAAGCTCGCGACGATCCCGAGCAACCACAGCTCCCTGTTCGCGCCCGATCCCGAGGCGTCCGTCCAGGCGGGCACGACGGCCCTCACCGGCGCGGCGCTGGCGTACCTGTCATGACGGCCGACCTCATCCTGCGCGGCCGGGTCATCACCATGGACGACGCCCGACCGTCCGCCGGGGCCCTGGCGGTGCGGGGGGACCGCGTCCTCGCGGTCGGCGACGACCTCGACGACCTCGACGGCCTGCGCGGTCCTCATACGCGCGTGGTGGACGTCGACGGCTGCGTCCTGCCCGGATTCGTCGAGGCCCACGGCCATTTCCTCGGCGACGCGACCGTGCAGAGCCCCGCGCTGGTCGACATCCGGCCGGTCGTCCTGGCCACGGCGGACGAGGTGCTCGCCGCCGTTCGCGAAGCCGTCGCCACGCGTCCGATGACGGTGTGCAACGGCTGGGAGCCGCTGCTGCAGAAAGGGCTGCCGGAGCCGACCCTTTCCTGGCTGGACGAGCTGGCCCCCGCCACTCCGCTGATCATCATGCACAATTCCGGTCACGCGGTGTTCTTCAATTCCGCGGCCATGCGCCAGGCCGGCCTGACCCCCACCACACCGGACCCGCCCGGCGGCCGGTTCACCCGCAACGCCGCAGGTGAACTGGCCGGTGCCGCCTACGAGCCCGCCGCGATCTCCATGGTCACCGGGCATCTCCGCGACGGCATCACCGACGCCGCTCCGGCCCTGCTGGCGCAAAGCGCGCGGGTGAACGCGCGCGGCGTGACGATGATGAGCGAAATGGCGTTCGACCCCCGCGCCCGCCCGCTGCTGGAGAACGTCCCGCTCACCACCCGGCTCCGCCTCTACGAGGTGTCGACGTCCGCCTTGAGAAGCGACGTCGAGCCCGGCGCGGGCGACGACATGATCCGCCAGGTCGGCATCAAGACCTGGGCGGACGGATCGCCGTGGACGGGCAATCTCGCCGCGTCGTTCCCGTATCTCTCCAGCGGCGAACGCCACGCCCCGAATTACAGCACCGCCGAACTCCTGGAGATCTCCCGCGCCTATTACGCGCAGGGCTGGCAGCTCGCCTGCCACGCCAACGGCGACGAGGCCGTCCAGCAGGTCCTGGACGTCTGGGAGGAGATGCTCGGCGGCCGCCCGGGCGACCGGCGCCTGCGCATCGAGCACGCCAGCTCGATGCGGCCCGAGCAGTTCCGGCGCGCGCACGCGCTCGGCGTCACGTGCAGCCTGTTCCCCGACCACATCTACTACTGGGGCGAGGTGCTGGACGAGCTGTTCGGCGCGGACGTCGCCGGGCGATGGGCGCCGATCGGCACCGCCCTGAGCACCGGGATGCGGGTGTCCCTGCACAACGACTCGCCCGTCACCCCGGCGAACCCGCTGCACAACGTCGCGGTCGCCGCCACCCGCACGTCCCGCCTGGGCCGCGCGTTCGGGACCGGCGAGCGGATCGGCGTGCTGCAGGCCCTGCGCGCGCAGACGATCGACGCGGCCTGGCAGCTGCACGCCGACGACGTCACCGGGTCCCTCGCGCCCGGCAAGTACGCCGACATCGCCGTGGTCTCCGCCGACCCGACGCGCGTCCCGCCGGAGGAGATCGAGGACCTGACGGTGGACGCGACGTTCCTCGCGGGCCGGCAGGTCCACGGCGACCCCCTCGGGTGAGGGCGGCCGGAGTAGATTGCGCGGCATGAGCGGGTATCGCACGACGACCGTCGCCGTCCCCGGCGGGGACCTCACCGTGGGGCTCTGGGGCGAGGGGACGCCGTCGGTGCTCGCCGTCCACGGCATCACCGGGTCGCACCTGTCGTGGGGGGCGGTGGCCGCCCGGTTCGCCGCCGCCGGTGGGAGCCTCGCCGCCGTCGACCTGCGCGGTCGCGGCCGCAGCGGCGAGCTGCCCGGGCCGTACGGCATGGCCGCGCACGCCCGCGACTGCGCGGCCGTCCTCGACGCGCTCGGCATGGACCGGGCCGTCGTCGCCGGGCACTCGATGGGCGCGTTCGTCTCCCTCGTCCTCGGCGACCTGTACCCGGGCAAGGTGGAGCGGATCCTGCTCGTCGACGGCGGGCCGCCGCTGCCCGTCGCGCCGGGCCGGACGCCCGACGAGCAGGTCGCGGACACGATCGGCCCGGCCGCCGCGCGGCTGCGGATGCGGTTCGCCGACCGGCAGGCCAACCGCGACTTCTGGCGCGCGCACCCCGCGTTCAAGGTCTGGACGCCCGCGATCGAGGCCTACGTCGACTACGACATGACCGGCGAGGAACCGGAACTGCGCAGCCGGGTCTCGCTGGACGCGGTGTCCGCGGACTCCGCCGACCTGCTCACCGAGGACGCGCTCGCGGGCGCGTGGCGGCGGCTGCGCCGGCCCACCGAGATGCTGCGGGCCGGACGCGGCATGCTGGACGAGCCCGAGCCGCTGTACCCCGACCCCGTGCCGATCGCCGCGCGCATCCCGGTCCGCACGCTCCCGGACGCCAACCACTACACGATCCTGCTGGGCGACGCCCCGTCCGCCGAGGTCGCCGCCGCCCTCTCCCGGATGGGCTGATCCGGGCCGCGTCCGGTGTCCGCGGCGATCTCCGCCCCTGACATACCGACCGGTCGGTATTAGAGTGGGGTGAATGACGGAGCTGCACGAACTCACCGCGCTCGACCAGGCCGCGGCGGTGCGCGCGGGCGAGGTCGCCCCCGCCGAACTGGTCCGCCACTACCTGGCCCGCATCGACCGCCTGAACGATCGCTACGGCGCCTTCGTCACCGTCACGGCGGACCGGGCGATCGCGCAGGCCGAGGCGATGACCGGCGCCACGGCGGCGGATGAGGCCCCCACGCCGCTGTCCGGAGTGCCGACCGCGATCAAGGATCTGACGCCGACCGCCGGCGTGCCCACCACCTACGGCTCCCGGGCCTACGCGGGCCACGTCCCCGACCGCGACGCGCACGTCGTCACGCTGCTGCGCCGCGGCGGCATGATCAGCCTCGGCAAGACCAACACCCCCGAGTTCGGGCTCTGCTGCTACACCGACAACGACGTGGCCGGCCCGGCGCGCAACCCGTGGGACCGCGCCCGCGGGGCCGGCGGCTCCAGCGGCGGCGCGGCCGCCGCCGTGGCGCTCGGCCTCGCGCCCGTCGCGCACGGCAGCGACGGCGGCGGCTCCATCCGGATCCCGGCGAGTTCCTGCGGCCTCTTCGGGCTGAAGACGTCCCGGGGCCGGATCAGCCCCGGCCCGGACGCCGCCGACGTGAGCGGCCTCGCCGTCCAGGGCCCGCTCGCGCGCACCGTCCGGGACGCCGCCGCGATGCTCGACCTGATGGCCGTCCCGATGCCCGGCGACCCGCACTGGGCGCCGCCCCTCCCGGCCGGCGAGACCTTCCTCGGCCACGCCGGCCGCGAGCCCGGACGGCTGCGCATCGGCCGCTACGCCGTGCCCGCCGCGCCCGGCGTCGACGTCGACCCGGCGTGCGTCGAGGCGTGGGAGCACGCCTCCCGCGTGCTCGAAGGCCTCGGGCACGAGGTCGAGGACATCCCGACGCCCTTCGGTCCCGAGGTCTCCGACTTCTTCGTCACGGTGTGGGGCGTGCAGTCGCTCGGCCACGCCGTCGATGCGGACGCGGAGGAGTCGCTGCGCCCGGTGACCCGCGCATGGCGCGCGTACGGCCGCCGGATCGACGGCGCCTCCTTCGCCGCCGCGGTCGGCGGGATGCAGCGCGCCGCCCGCGCGTCCATCGAGGCGACGGCCCGCTACGACGCCGTCCTGACGCCGACGCTGGCGGCGCTGCCGCAGCCGGTCGAGTACTTCGACGAGAAGGACGCCGACCCGCTCGACAACCTCCGCCGGCAGAGCGCGTTCAGCGCGTTCACCAGCGTCTACAACATGACCGGCCAGCCCGTCGCCAACCTCCCGCTGCACCGTGCCGAGGGCGGGCTGCCGGTCGGCGTGAGCCTGGTGGGGCGGCCCGCCGGGGAGGCCGGCCTCCTCGCGCTCTGCGCCCAGGTCGAGGCGGCCGCCCCGTGGGACGGCCACCGCCCTCCCGAGTGGTGACGCCGCGCCCCTGCCCCCGCCGATGTGCGGCCGAGTGCCGAAACCGCGCCCCGAACCTGTCAACGAGGTGCGGAGAACGGCGCGGCGGGCCGGGTTAGCTTGGCCGTCCGGAGGAGGGATCACGTGCCGGACGAACCACGCCCCGAACGCCGGACGCTGCTGGGCGCCGCGGGACTCCTCGCGGCGGCGGCGTCCCTGCCCGACCTCGCCGCGGCCCCGGACGCGCGCGCCGCGGGCGACCCGCTCGGCGACTGGACGCTCGACACGATGAAGGGCCTCGCCGTCTTCGTCATGCCGGGCCCGGACGCCTACTCGCGCGCCCAGGGCACACCGCGCGGGGAACCCGGGGGGATCGAGGCGCGGCTGCCCGAGTTCCTCGTCCACCACCTGAACCGGTACCTGCCGTTCCCCGACCTGCCGGTCACGGCGCTGGCCGCCGCGCTGGGGCCGCCGGCCGGCGCGGTCCTGACTCGAAGTGACGCGGTGATCCCGCTGGCGCCGGTTGCCGCGCTGATCCTGAACGCCGAGGCCCTCCGCGTCGACCCGCGCGCGCTTGGCGGGCCCTTCCTCGCGCCGTTCTCCCGCCTGTCCTACCGCGCGAAGGCGAAGGTGTTCGAGCTGCTGGAGGGCCCCGACCCGCGCCTGGTCGAGGCGCTGGACGCCCAGTTGCCGGAGCCGCTGAAGAGGTCGGCGTCGGGGCTGCTGAAGTACGCCGCCGGAGCGCTGCTGGAACTGGCGGCGCTCGGCGGCTACTCCGAATGGGGCGTCCTGGACCCGGCGACGCGGCGGCTGCGTGACCGCCCGGTCGGCTGGCGGGTCAGCGGGTACACGCCCGCCTCCGAGGGACGGCCCGAGTTCCGGGGCTACTACCAGGGGCGCAGGAAGGCGGCCGGATGAGCCGGGACGTGATCGTGGTCGGCGCGGGGGCGGGCGGCCCCGTCGTGGCCAAGGAACTCGCCGCCCGCGGCCTGGACGTCCTGCTGCTGGAGGCCGGCGCCCGGCACGCCCACCCGCGCCGGGAATGGACGCACTACGAGAACGACGCCAACAACCCCATCACGGGTTTCCTGCGCGTGGGGCCGTCGGACCGCGCCGCACCGGAATGGCTCCGGGAGGAGCCGCAGAACTCCTTCCTGCTC
This sequence comes from Actinomadura sp. NPDC048394, assembly GCF_040651755.1. Classification (NCBI taxonomy): domain Bacteria; kingdom Bacillati; phylum Actinomycetota; class Actinomycetes; order Streptosporangiales; family Thermomonosporaceae; genus Actinomadura; species Actinomadura sp. NPDC048394. Next base: position 23,520 of record NZ_JBEZJL010000107.1, read on the forward strand.
CAGGTGGCCGGCGTCGGCGGCACGACCCTGCACTACTACGGCAATTCGCCGCGCGCCTACCCGGGAATGTTCAAGGGATATGACGGTCCCGACCGCGCGAGCTACGACACGGCCCACGCCTTTCCCTTCACCTACCGGGAACTCGTCCCGTACTACGAGTGGGTGGAGGCGACCCTGCCCGTCCAGACCGCGGCGATGGGCGTCAAGGAGACGGTGTTCTTCCGCGGCGCCGAAAAGCTCGGCATTCCCGTCCAGACGGCCAAGGACACCAAGGAATGGTCGTACCGGCCGCAGGAGAACGCGATCCTGCAGCCCGGCGGAACCGCCGGGCGGACCGGCGATCCCGCGAAGCTCCGCTACCCGCGGGCCACCGGCTGCACCTTCTGCGGCTACTGCCTCGAAGGGTGCATGGAACCGGCCGGGGCCCCGCGCAACCAGGCCGCGAAACGCTCCACGGACAACAGTTACGTCCCGATGGCGCTGACCGCGCACGCGTGGTCACCGCACGGGCGCGCCGTCACGTTGCTGGCCGATTCGGCCGCCGTGAAGGTGCACACCGAACGCAGGAACGGCGAGCTCGTCGCGACGGGCGTGACCTGGCGGAACACCAGGACCGGCGAGGTGCACCGGGAGGACGCGGCGGTCGTCGTCCTCGCCGGCGGCACCACCGAGACGCCGCGGCTCTGGCTGAACAGCGGGCTGCCGAACCCCAACGGCTGGGTGGGGCGCGGTTACACCGACCATTTCCTCGACGGGGTCACCGGCCTGTTCGACGAGGACACCGGGTCATCGCGGGGCCCGAGTTCCGCGGCCCGCTGCGATTTCCCCGGTTACGGCGCGCTCGAGAACATCGGCCTTCCGCCGGCGATGCAGGCGTTCACGATGGCGCTGTCTGACAGCGGGATCCGCGGCCAGTACCGCAACGGCCGGGGTCTCACCGGCCCCTGGGACGGGCGGACCGGCCGCGTCATCGGCCCGGAACTCAAAGAGGCCCTCGGTAACGGCGTCGACCGGCTGCTGAACATCCTGGTCCTCACCGGCGACAGCGTCGAGGCGCACAACCGGGTCACCCTTTCGGCCTTCCCGCCCGACGAGCAGGGGCCGATCCCGAAAGTGGAGTTCCGGTCCCGGCAGCGGACCCGGCACACGCTCGCCGCCCGCGAATTCCTCGCGCGCAAGGCCGCCGAACTGCTCCGCAAGGCCGGCGCGAAACGCGTCTACCGGTTCGACTGGGCGCCGTTGCTGCTGCACGTCCATTCGTCGATGCGGATGGGGCCGTCGGCGGACGACTCGGTGCTGGACGCCGACGCCCGGAGCCGCTGGGTCGAGCGCCTCTACGTGGCCGACAACTCCGCGCTCGCCAACAGCCTCGGCGGCCCGAACCCGACCCTCACCACGCAGGCCCTCGCCACCCGCACCGCCGAGACGATCTTCGTCCGGCATTTCGGCGGGCACCGGTGGGTCGGCCGCGAGGACCCCGTGGTCTCCACCGATCCCCGCTGCGCCTGACCGCCGCGCGGCCGGATTCCCGAAGCGCCGCGTCAGACCGGCAGCCGTCCCCAGACCTCGTCGAGCGCCAGCCGCAGGGCGCCGGTGAGGACGGTGTCCTCGGCCAGGCCGGAGAACTCCACCACGGGCGGGGTGAGCGTCAGCCCGCCCAGATGCCGGGTGATGGCGGTCAGCAGGACGGACCCGGCGCGGGCGACGCCGCCGCCGATCACGACGGCGTCCGGGGCCAGCACCAGCACGGCCGGGGCGATGGCCTGCGCGAAGGCCGCGGCCACCTCGTCGACGACCCGGACGGCCGCCTCGTCGCCGGCGGCGGCCGCGGCGAACACGGCCGCCGCGTCGAGCCCGTCGGCCCGCAGGGCGGTCCCCGGACGGTCCCGGGCGGCGCGGCGGGCCCGCGCGGTGATCGCCTCCGCGCCGATCGCCCGTTCGAGGGGGCCGCGGCCGTCGCCGGTGTCGGGGACGTCGCCGGGCGGCCGGATGAAGCCGATCTCGCCGGCGGACCCCGTGCCCCGGTGCAGCCGGCCGCCGATCACGACGCCGGCGCCGAGCCGCTCGCCCCACTGCACGGCGAGCAGGGTGCCCGCGCCGCTGCGCTCCCCGGCGACGGCCAGGGCCGCGAGGTTCGCGTCGTTCTCCACCTGGACCGGGCAGCCGAACCGGCCCCGGAGGTGCTCGGACAGGTTTACCGACGTCCAGCCCGGGACGCTCGGCGCGAGCAGGATCCGGCCGGAGGCCGGGTCGACGATGCCGGGGGTGGCGACGACGACCGCGGCGATCTCGTCCGCGCCGAGCCCGGCCTCGGCGAGGGCGCGCCCGACCGCCTCGTCGACGGCGTCCAGCAGCCGCCCGGCGCCGGTGCGGCCGACGGGGAGGCGGACCGCGGCGAGGCGGTGGGCGGCGAGGTCGTCGATCCCGGCGCTGACGGTGTGCGGGCCGACGTCCAGGCCGAGCACGGGCGCGGCGCGTCCGCGCAGCGAGACCCGGACCGCGGGACGGCCGCCCTGCGGGGACGCCGCGGCGGGGTCGTGCTGCTGCAGCCACCCGGCCTCGACCAGGCCGTCCACCGCCTGGCCGACGGTGGGGCGGGTGAGGCCGGTCAGCCTGACCAGCTCGGCGAGCCGGACGGGCTCGGGCGCGCAGTCGCGCACCGCGCGCAGCACGGCGGCGGTGTTGAGGCGGCGCAGCACCGGGGTGCCGACCGCGCGTTCCTCTGCCATCGCCCCTCCGAGAAAGATCGTCCGGCCCCCTTGACCGGACGGTCCCGCGCACTGATTATGAACTTCGTCCTGGTATTTCAAGGACTTTAACAAACCCCCGCGCGGTGGAGGTTCCGCCATGGTGTCGAGCCGGCGACCGGACAGACGACGCACACGACCACGGGGAAGGCGGCGCGGCGCCGGGACGCGGTTCCGGGCGCTCGCCGTCGCGACGGCGGCGGCACTGGTGGTGCCGTTCGCCGCGACGGCGCCGCCCGCGGCCGCCCGGACCGCTCCCGCACCGACGCCGGCCGCCGCCGCGAGCCAGGCCGGACCGGCGGCCCAGGCCCTCGAACGGATCCTCGGCAGGCCGCGGGCCGCCCAGATCACCCTCCAGACGATCGACAAGGGGACCGGCGCCGACCGGTTCCGCGTCTCCGCCGCCGGCGGCCGGCTGGTGATCGCCGGGACGTCCCCGGCCGTCCAGCTCACCGGATTCGGCTGGTACCTGCGCAAGGTCGCGCACGCCGACTACGCGATCGGCGGCGCGCAGCTCGACCTGCCCGCGCGGCTGCCGCTGCCGTCCGCGCCGATCGAGGAGGACGCCTCCGTCGCGCACCGGTTCGCGCTCAACGACACCAACGAGGGCTACGCGGGCGCGTACCTGAGCTGGGACGAGTGGCAGCGCCGCATCGACGCGCTCGCCCTGCACGGCGTCAACGAGGTGCTGGTGTACGAGGGCCAGGAGGCCGTCTACCAGCGCGCCTTCCAGCAGTTCGGCTACAGCGCCGAGGACATGCGCAAGTGGATCCCGCAGCCCGCGCACCAGGCGTGGTGGCTGCTGCAGAACATGTGCTGCACCGGCTCGCCGATCTCCCAGCAGCTGATCGACCGGCGCGCGGCGCTCGCCCGGCGCATCGTCGACCGGCTCCGCGACCTCGGCATCACGCCGGTCCTGCCCGGCTACTACGGCACGGTCCCGACCGACTTCGAGACCCGCAACCCGGGCGCGAACACCGTCCCGCAAGGTACGTGGAACGGTCTAGAGCGCCCGGACTGGCTCGACCCCACCGGCCCCGAGTTCGGCAAGGTCGCGGCGGCGTTCTACCAGGCGCAGACCCAGCTGTACGGCCAGAGCACCATGTACAAGATGGACCTCCTGCACGAGGGCGGCCGGGCCGGGTCGGTGCCGGTGGGCCCCGCGTCGAAGGCCGTCCAGGACGCGCTCGAAGCCGCCCACCCGGGCGCCCTCTGGGTGATCCTCGGCTGGCAGAGCAACCCCCGCAAGGAGACCCTCGAGGCCGTCGACCGGTCGCGGATGTTCATCGTCGACGGCATCACCGAGCAGCCGACCGTCACCGACCGCGAGAAGGACTTCCTCGGCACCCAGTACGCGTTCGGCACGATCTGGAACTTCGGCGGCCACCAGAACCTCGGCGCCGGGCTCACCGTCTGGAACGCCAAGTTCCACGCCATGCGCACCAAACCGGGCAGCGCCCTGAACGGCATCGCGCTGATGCCCGAGGCCATCGACAACAACCCGGCCGCAGTGGCGTTCTTCACCGACATGCCCTGGGAGGACGGGCCCGTCGACATGGACGCCTGGCTCTCCGAGTACGCCGCCGCCCGCTACGGCGCGGCCGACCCGCACGCCGTCGCGGCCTGGAAGATCATCGGCCGCACGGCCTACGCCTGGCCGGCGGGCAAGGACACCCGGCACGTGACGGCCCTGTTCGACGACCAGCCGAGCCTGACCGACACCGGGACGCCCCTCCAGTACGATCCGGCCGAGTTCGAGCAGGCGCTGCGCGAGCTGCTGCAGGTCGACCCGCGGCTGCGGCGCTCCGGCGCGTACCGCTACGACCTCGTCGACGTCGCCCGCCAGGTCCTCGCCAACCGCAGCCGGACGCTCCTGCCGAAGATCCGCACCGCCTACGAGGACGGTGACAGGGCCGCGTTCAACCAGCTCACCGACCGGTGGTCGGCCGAGGTCGAGCTCATGGACGAGGTCCTCGGCACCGACCCGAACTTCCTGCTCGGCACCTGGCAGAGCGAGGCCGCCCGGCAAGCCGCCGACCGGACGGAGGCCGCGGCCCTCGACTACGACCTCAAGTCGCTCGTCACCCTCTGGCAGACCGAGAGCCCCGGCCTCCAGGACTACGCGCGCCGCGAGGTCAACGGCCTGGTCGGCGGCTACTACGCGAAGCGCTGGGCGATGTTCTTCGACGAGCTGAAGCGCGCGATGAGGACCGGCGCCGAACCGCGGCAGATCGACTGGCGCGCCGTCGCCGAGAGCTGGGCCCACGCGGGCACCCGCTACGCCGACAACCCGCACGGCGACGCCTACCGGCTGGCGGCACGGGTCGCCGAGGAACCCGCCGGCGCGCTCGCCCTCGCCTCCGACCGGAAGGGGATCACCCCGGGCGGCACCGTCCGCGTCACCGCAACGTTCACGAACCAGTCGACGCTGACCGCCGCGGGCGGCGTCCGGTTCGAGCTGTCGGCGCCGCGCGGCTACACCGTCCGCGAGTCGGCCGCCTCCGCCGGGCGCGACGTCGGCCCCGGAGGCACCGCCACCGCGACGTGGACGGTGACCGCGCCCGCCGACGCCGAACCGGGTGCCCTGCCCGCCTTGGACGGAACCGTCTCCTGGCGCAGCGGCAAGGGCGAGTCCGAGCAGGCGAGCGCGCACTCCCTGCTGATGGTCGGCGGGAGCACGATCGGCGCGCCCTACAAGACGGCCGCCTCGGCGCCCGCCGAGTACGCGCAGGACGGCGGCACGATCGGGATCGCCGCCGGCGGCGAGGACGTCTGGGGCGCCACCAACGAGTTCGCCACCGTCTACAGCGGCGGCGGCCTCACCGCCGGGCACGCCGTCGCCACGAAGGTGACGAAGCTGGACGGCGGGTCGCCCTACTCCCGCGCCGGCCTGGTCGCCGCGAACGACCTCACCAGGATCGGGTCGGGCGGGTACGCCGACATCGCCGTCACGCCCGAGCACGGCTGCGTCTTCTCCTACGACGCCGACGGCGACGGGCGCCTCGACCACGTCAGCGAGGTCGGCGGGTTCACCGCCGGGGACGTCCGCGTGCGGCTGGGCAGGGACGGCGACCGCATGACCGGCTCGTGCAGCACCGACGGCGAGAACTGGACGGTCGTCGGCTCGGGCCGGGTGGCCGGCGCGTCCGGCGCCGAGGACGTCGGCATGTTCGTCAGCGCGGTGAACCGGCACACCGGGCAGGAGGCGATCGCCCGCTTCGACGGCGGCGTCGCCGCCGCGCCCGCCACCGCCCGCGACGGGTCCGGCGACGAGATCCAGAGCCTGCGCAAGCCGGTGACGGCGCTGTCGTCGGAGCCCGGACGCCCGCCGGAGGCCGCCAACGACGGCAGCCGCGCCAACTCGCCGTACTGGGGCGGCCAGCTGACCTACGGCGAGACCTGGTGGCGCGTCGACCTCGGCGCCGTCAACGCGGTGTCCCGCGTCAACGTCCGCAACTACGTCGACGGCACCCGCTACTACACCTACCGGCTGGAGGGCAGCCTCGACGGCGAGCACTGGTTCACCCTCGGCGGCCGCAATGGCCCCGACCCCGCCACCGACGCGGGCGACACCATGAACACCGAGGCGAAGGCCCGCTACATCCGCGTCGTCGGCCTCGGCAACACCGCCAACTTCACCTTCCACCTCACCGAGGTCAGCGTCTACGGCACCCCGGTGGCCTAGCCCCGGCCCGGCGGGGGCGCGGGGGGGCCCGGGGCCCCCCCGCGCGGGGGCAGAGGGGGAGGCCGCGGGCGGGGGCGGGGCGCGCGGTGGCGGCGGCGGGGCGGG
>NZ_JBEZJL010000108.1:0-29760 GCF_040651755.1 Actinomadura sp. NPDC048394
GTCCCATTCCGAACCCGGAAGTTAAGCCCTTCAGCGCCGATGGTACTGCATGGGAGACCGTGTGGGAGAGTAGGACACCGCCGGACTCATATTAGGAAGGCCCCGCCGGAAACGGCGGGGCCTTCCGCATTTCTGGGGTCCCGGGTCAGGGGTCGATGAGGGCTTTCGCGTAGTTGGACAGGGAGCGGTTGTAGCGCGGGAGGTGGCGGGAGAGTGCGCCGAGCGCGAGTGCCGCCGCTTCGCGATCACGATCGAGGTCGGTGAGCGCTAGGGCGAGGAAGGCCGTGACGGCGTCGTCCAGCTCGTCGGAGCCGGCGTCGCGTTCCGCGGTGAGAAGCCTGACGCTCTCCTCCGCCTCGCCGAGGTTCCGCAGCGTGCTGGCGAACTGGATGGTCGCCCGGCGGCGGTGCGAGTCGGGTAGACCCGCGGCGAACGCGCGCCGGTAATGCACCGCCGCCTGCGCTTCATGGCCGATGGAGTCGTGGGCGGAGGCCAGTTCGTACTCGGCGATGGCGTTTCCGGCAGGGAGCTCGCCGGTCAGGTCCTTGACCTTGGCGAGGAACGCCTGCGGTTCATGGTCGTCGAAGGTGGCCCAGAGGTCGGCGATCCGCCGTTGCCACCGTTCGTCCGGAGTGGTCATCCCGGAAGCCTTCCATACGGTGGCCAGTGGTTCGTCCGGTGGCCGCCCGTGGGTCCGGCAGTTGAGCGGGGGGCGCAACGCGTGTGCAACGTGTGATGGGTGAGAATTGGTCCGTCCGGTGATGACCGGGCCATGGTCGCGCCGGTGCCAACCCACACACTTGCACCGGCGCGGCCACCGGTCCGCCCTCCCACGTTCGCGTGGTGGGCCGCTGCGTCCTGGTCATGGACCTGCGCCGAGTGAGGCGCCGAGGTAGACGGCGCTGCTGCTGAGCGCGAGCACCCGCGGACCCGCTTCGGCCCTGGTGAGCGTGAGGATGCGTACCTGTACGGCCGGTGGGACGACCGCGCGGCGGCCGACCAGAGAAGCAGCAGCGGGACGACGGCGGCAAGGTGAGCTGGGCGCGTCGATCAGCATGTCGCGATTCCGGCTATCGCTACAGCGAACGTCAGTGCGGTGATGTCGAACGACCGGCACGGACCGATTCGGTGGGCGAGGGTGCCACTGAACCGCGTTCCGGCGAAGCCGTTGAGCCGTGAGCAGCAACCCGAAACCGGGCGGCGTCATGCCTGCCAAGCCGTGCAGCAGAGGAGCCAGATAGGTCTGGGTCACCATGTTGCCGAGGATCGCGGTGGCCGCGGCCGTCAATGCGCAAAGGACGAAGCCGTTCCCCGACTCCGGCCACAGGAGCCGCCGTGACGGCCGACAGGGTGGCGCGCAGGGTGATCGGCGCCGCCGCGCCGAGGATTCGCCGGCGAGGAACGTCGCGCGCCATCCGGCCGCGCCGATGCAGGTGCCGAGCGGGACGCCGCCGACCACGGCACCGGTCAGCTCGGCCGTGACCGACGCGAGATGCCAGCCGCGCCGGCCCGGCGGCCAGAGCGTCGCGGGGGCCGGGAAGACGGCAGGGAGCGCGAGTGCGGCGGCCAGCGCCGCGAAGCAGCATGCCCCAGGTGAGCACGGTGCGCGGGGACCGCGTCGCGGTGCCGACCGCAGCGGCCGGCGCGGCCGTTCTGCGCCACTACCCTCGCCGTGCCGCTCGCCCCGGTCCTATCCGGCGCTGCTCGCGCTGCGGGTCGGCCACGGCGCAGATCACCGAGAACGCCGTCACCAGATGGCTGGCGGCGGCCTCGCCGACCGCCAGGCTGCGGACGATCGAGGGCAGCACTCCGGCGATGACGAAGTCGTCGGACTGCAGGGGGAAGCGGTGAGCACGAGCGCGGCGAGCCAGGGCCAGCGATCCGCATCGCCGCACGCAGATCCTCGACGAGGTGCTCGACCACCTCGCGGAGATCGGCATGTCTGGGGATGGCGATGCGGCCCGTCGTCCAGGCGCTCGAGCAGAGCACGCGTCACTTCGCGGACAAGGACGCGCTGCTGTAGCGGCTGGAAGAGGTTCAGCACGAGCGGTTGCGCGCCACTGAGGCTGGGACGACATGGGCAGGGGGATCGGTGTGATCGTCCGTGACTCGTGGCGCCGCCACCTGGCGCCCGAGAAACATCGCGTACGCGCGGCTGGTCCACGAGATCGAGGGGCTCGCGGCGGCGGCCGGGTTCCCGCGGTCCTCGCCGCGCGGGCCGGGTTCGTCGTCGGCGCGCTGGCCCGCGGCAGGGGATCGGGCGAGGCCCCGTCAACGCGAGCTTTCTCAATAGCGCCTACTCCGGCCTGCAGGCCGACTTCTTCAACAGCGGCGCGCGCGAGCGGGTCGAGGTGGTCCTCGACCCGCTCTGCGCGCTCGCCGGCTCCTGGACGGCGGCGCGCGCTGGTCGGAGCGGCCGTGTGTCCAGGTGAGGACGGTGAACGACCGTCGCGTGCCCCGGAAGACCGTGGCCGGTGCGTTTGGTTAGGCGCCGGGATCCTCCTGGAAAGCGGCGGCGTTGCGGGCGCACCAGTCGGCGAATGTCCGTGGGGCGCGGCCGATCAGCCGTTGCACCGTGTCCGTGCGGAACCCGGCGGTGTCCGCTCGCATCAGCGCGAACCCTTCGACGAGGGCCTCGGCGAGCGCCGGGGGAGCGCCGGCGGGGAAGCGGGCGCGCACGGCCTCCTCCGGCGTGCGGACCTCGCGGACGGTCAGGTCGCGGCCGATGGCGCGGGACAGGACGGCGACCTGGTCGGCGACGGTGAGCAGTTCGTCGCCGGTGAGGGCGTACGTCTCGCCCTCGTGGCCGTCCTCGGTCAGGACGGCGGCGGCCACGGCGGCGATGTCGGCGGTGTCGATCGGCGCGAACCGTCCGGGGCCGATCGGGTCGAGGACGTATCCGCCTTCCCGGATGGTCGGCAGCCACTCCAGGGCGTTCAGCATGAAGCCGCCGGGCCGCAGGATCGTGACGGGGACGCCGGACGCGCGGACCGCCTCCTCGCGCTCGTGGTGCCAGCGGCCCATGGCGGGCATCGGGTCGCCGAGCACGTTCGTCGACGACAGGAGCACGATGTGCCGGACCCCGGCGTCGCGCGCCGCCGCGGCGGCATTGGCCGCCTGGGCGGTGCCGATGCCCGGGGTGAGGAGGAACAGCCGGTCGGCGCCCTTGAAGGCTGCCGGCAGCGTGGCGGGGTCGTCCAGGTCGCCGACCGCGCGTTCGGCGCGGGCGGGGAGCCCGGCGGCGCGGGCCGGGTCGCGGACGAGGATCCGTACGTCGGCGCCCTTGGCGTCCAACTCGCGGACGAGGTCGCGGCCGATGTTCCCGGTGGCTCCGGTGACCAGTAGCATGGCGGCTCCAGAAGTCGTTTGCCGTCTAATGAACGCCGGGAACGTTAGCCGGGAAATGATTAGCCGTCAATCGATCCTGGGGAGGCCCGATGCCCGAGTTCCTCGACCTGCACGGCCGAACGTCCAAGGCGCTGCGCGCCGCGGCCGACGACGGCATGCGCCGGCACGGGCTGCATCTGGGGCAGAACCATCTCCTTGCCGCCCTCTGGGAACGCGACGGCCGCACCCCCGGGGAGATCGCCGCGGAACTGCACGTCACCACGCCCACCGTCGTCAAGATGGCCACCCGTATGGCCGCTGCCGGGCTGCTCACCCGCCGCCGCGACGACCGTGACAACCGGCTCGTCCGGCTGTGGCTGACCAGTGAGGGGCGCGCGTTGAGGGAACCGGTCGAGGCGGAGCGCCGCGATCTGGAGGAGGCGGTCCTCGCCGATCTGACGGGGGCCGAGCGGGAGCATCTGATGTCCGCCCTCGAGAAGATCCACCGCGCCGCGACCGCCCTGCTGGAAGAGTCCCGTCCGACCGGCTGAGGCGTGCCGATGATCGGTGGCGGGGGTCGCTGCCTCGCCACCGGGTTCGACGATTTCGGGCCGCCGGATTCCCCTATACAGATCATTGCCGTGTTCTGTCGGTGGCCGTTGTTACCTTGCGGGCATGACTCTGCTCGGGACGTACGAGGACGGCGATTATCGAGCCGAATTCGGCACGCTCGCGGTCCGTGGATTCTGGCCTGCCGGTGTCGGTGGAACGGGTGAACTCCGCCACCTGAATCTGCCCCTCCTGGCGGAGGACGCCTTCGCCGCGGGCGCGAGGAGCGACGTCGCGAGGGCCGGTGCCGGCTGGGTTCTCGGCACCGCGGCGGCGCATGCCCACGTGCGTCTCGAGGCATATGACGCCGCACCCGGAAGGGATGCCGCCGGCTGGAATGACGTGCTGGAAACGCCCTTCCTGACATCGCGCGGCGAAATCAAGCTGACCCATGCGCGCGGCGGCGATTCGCCATGGAACCTGAAACTCGCCCGGCCCGGCCTTCACCGGCTCCGTGTTCTTCGCCGCCGGACCTCGGACGGGCACAGATGGCTTCTGCAATTCTGGCCGGTGACCGGTTCTCCCGAGGCGCCGCGATTCCTCGCCCGTTCCCGGCCCGCCGTCAGTACGGACCGTCCCGGCCACGGGGACAAGCGTTTCGGGCCGCTGGCCATGGACGTCCTGTCGGTGGCGCTGTGGTCGCCCGGCCGTCACACCCGCGCCGCGCTGGCCGAACGCCTCCTGGCGACCCCGGAGCAGATCCGCGAGGCGCTGCGGTACCTGACGCGGCGCGGGATGCTGCGCGTCGGCGGGGCCGACGCGGGCCCCGCGTCGACGATCGCGCTGGTCCCGGAGCGTCCACGCCCGCCGAACGCGGGTGCCGTGACCGTGGCGCAGCCCTGGCGGACGGCGGCACGTTGAGCCGGAGCGGTGAGGGTCAGGCGGCGTAGTTGCGGACGAGGCGGAGTGCCTCGGCGGCGTCGGGGCCCTCGGCGTGCAGGGCGGTCTGCTCGGGCGTGAGGCGGCGGGCGCCGAGCCGGCAGAAGTCCGCGGCCGGGCCGGTGATCCGGTTCGGCGCCGCGGGGTCCCCGAAGGCCCACTGCGTCCCGTCCGGTGCGGTGAGGTCGCAGTGGACGGCCGCGCCGGGGCGGCCCGCGACCGAGAACGCGTAGGGAAGGGTCCGGTGGGCCAGCCAGGCGATGTGGCGCAGCCGGTCCGTGTCCGGGTAGCCGATGCCCAGCGGGACGGTGATGTCCTGCGCGTGCGCCCAGTGCTCGGCGAGCCGCGTCGTGGCGAGCGTGCGCGGGGAGAGGGACGTCCGGACCCAGGCGAGGCGGGCGCCCGGCGGGTAGGCGCGGAGCGCGTCCGGGGTGGCGAAGGCCGCCTTGCGCCAGCGGGCGAGGAGGGCGTCCGGCGGGGCGCCGCGCTCGGCGGCGACGAGGTCGGCCATCGCGCCGTCGACGGTGGTCGCGGTGGACGGCAGGAACGCGCCGTCGTCGGTGGCGGCGGGGGCGCCGATCGCCTCCTCGCTCTGCGCGAGGTGCAGGACCACGTCGGCGACCGTCCAGCCCTCCGCGCCGGACGGCGCGGACCATTGGTCCGGGGTGAGGGCCGCCAGCACGGCGTCCAGTTGCCGGTACTCGGCCGCGAGGTCGTCGATGACATCCGCCATCCCGCCACCATACCGAATTGCGTTCGGTTCGGCGGTGGCCGATGGCGGTCGCCCCCGCATGCCGTCCGTGTGCGAGGGCGGCCGCCGTCAGGCGCGGGGGTAGCGGGCCAGGATGAGCTGCGGGTCGTCCAGCCCGCGGGTCTCGACCCTCGCCGAGCCCGCGGGGCGCGGATCAGCGGGCGAGGAGGTCGACGACGCCGGTGGTGCCCTCGTCGTGGTGGCCGTCGTCCAGGCGGCGGCGCATGAGGTCCATGAACGGGGTCAGCAGCTCGGGACTGACCCGCTGCTCCTCGGCCGTGCGCAGCAGCGTCGCGTTGCCCCGCACCATCATGGCGAGGTTGGACGTCACGCCACGGGTGTAGTCGCCGCTGTCCAACTGCTCGGCGACGCCGTTCACGGAGCCGGCCATGGCCGCCAGCCAGCCGGCGAGCATGGGGGCGAAGTCCTTCAGTGCGACGTCCTCGTCGCGGACGAGCGCGAACGCGTGCGCGACGCCGGCGAACATCCCGGTCATCGCACTCAGCAGCGCCACGTCGTGCAGGGCGGCGAAGCCGGGGTCCTCGCCGACGTACACGGTGCCGGCCGGCACGGCGAGCGTGGCGCGGTGCTCGTCGAAGAGCGGACGCGACCCGCTGTAGAAGACGTAGCCGCCGGACCCCTCGGCGCCGATCATCGGCGGGACCGCCATGATCCCGCCGTCCAGGAAGCGGGCGCCCCGCTCCTCGGCCCACGCGGCCCGGGCGCGAGCCTCGGCCGGGGTGCCGGTGGTGAGGTCGACGAGGTCCTTGCCCGCCAGGTCGGCGTCCGCGAGGGCTGCCCGGACCGACGCGTCGTCGAGCAGGCAGACGACCACCAGGTCGTTCGCCGCGACCGCGTCGGCGGCGGTCTCCGCGACCTCGGCGCCCGCCGCGGCGAGCGGCGCGGCGCGTCCGGGCGTGCGGTTCCAGACCGTGGTCGGGTGCCCGGCGGCGAGCCAGGCGCGGGCGAGCGCCGTCCCCATGTCGCCGAGTCCGAGCAGGGTGAGCGAGGTGGTGTCCGAATCGGTGTGCTCCATGCCGACTAGGCTTCTCGCCGGGCCCGCGGATGATCAAGTACGCACTTCGAAGTGGGTGGTTACCGCGGGGTTAGCGAGCAGGCGGGGGTGGGCCGATGGGGATCGCGCGGAGGCCGGGCGCGTACGTGTGCGGGATCGACGCGGCGATGGACGTGATCGGCGGCAAGTGGAAGGTCCTGATCCTGTGGGCGCTCGACGAGCGGCCCTGCCGGTTCGGGGAACTGCGCAGGAACCTGCCCGGGGTGACCGAGAAGGTGCTCGCCGCCCAGCTGCGCGAGCTGGAGGCGGACGGCATCGTGCACCGCGAGGCGTTCGAGGAGGTGCCGCCCCGGGTCGAGTACTCGCTCACGCCGCTCGGCGCCTCGCTCAACGCGGCGCTGGCGCCGCTCGGCGCCTGGGGGCGCGAGCACATCATCGGCACCGGTGACGACGCCGGTCACGGCGACCGCCCGCCGGCGGACGGCGGTGAGGGCGGTGACCGCGGTGAGGGTGGTGACGGCGGCGGTGACGGTGAGCACAGCCGCGTGGACGCGCGGCGGTGAGGCGGGGCGGCGCGCGTAGGATCCGATCATGCTGACGGCCGCCCTCGCGTTCGCCGGCGCCGCGCTGATCATCAACGTGGTGCCCGGCCTGGACACGCTGCTCGTCCTCCGGACGTCCATCAAACTCGGCCGCGGCGGGGGGATCGCCGCGGCGCTCGGGATCGTCACCGGCTGCTGCGTCTGGGGCCTCGCGACCGCGGTCGGCCTCACCGCGCTGCTGACGGCGTCCCGCCTCGCCTACGACGTGCTGCGCGTCTGCGGCGCCGCGTACCTCGTCTGGCTGGGCGCCACGGCGCTGTGGAAGGCCAGGCGGGACGAGCCCGCCGAAGAGGTTCCCGAACCGGCCGTGGCGGGCTCCCGGTGGGCGGCGTTCCGGGCGGGGGTCGGGACGAACCTGCTGAACCCCAAGGCCGGGATCTTCTACATGAGCCTGATCCCGCAGTTCATGCCGCACGGGGCGCCGGCGTTCGGCACGACGGTCCTGTTCACCGGCATCGACGTCGCGGAGCTGGCCGTCTGGTACTGGGCGGTGTCGGGGGCGGCGGCGAAGCTGGCGGAGCGGCTGCGGCGGCCGCGGGTGCGGCGGCGCCTGGAGCAGGTCGCCGGGGTCGCGTTCCTCGGGTTCGCGGCGAACCTTCTCGCGGACCGCGCCTGACGGGTCCGGAACCGCCGTAGGCTTGCACGGGTGACCGAGAAGCTCTGGGAGATCGAACCGTCCGGCCCGCTGCGCGGCGATGTCACCGTCCGGGGGGCGAAGAACGCGGTCAGCAAGCACATGGTCGCGGCGATGCTCGGCGCGGAACCGAGCACCATCCGCAACGCCCCCGACGTCGGCGAGGTCGGGATCACGGCCGGGATGCTCGAGCACGTCGGGATGGCCGTCGAGCGGTCCGGCGGCGAGATCACCGTGGTGCCGCGGCCGGTCGCGGACCCGAGCGTCGGCAAGGCGTTCACCGGGCTGAACCGGATCCCGATCCTGATGCTGGGCCCGCTGCTGCACCTGGCGGGGGAGGCGTTCGTCCCGCTGGTCGGCGGCGACCCGATCGGGCGGCGGCCCGTCGACTTCCACGTGGACGCGCTGCGCGCGTTCGGCGCCGAGGTGACGATCGCGGCCGACGGCATCCACGCCCGCGCGTCCCGGCTGGTCGGGACGCGGATCGACCTGCCGTACCCGAGCGTCGGCGCCACCGAGACGGTGCTGCTCGCGGCGGTCAGGGCGCAGGGCAAGACCGTCATCCGGAACGCGGCGACGGAACCGGAGATCATCGAGCTGGCGCTGTTCCTGCAGCGGATGGGCGCGCGGATCTCGTTCGCGCCCGACCGCCGGATCGTCGTCGAGGGCGTCGACCGGCTGGGCGGGGCCGTGACGCGGCTGGCGGGCGACCGGATCGAGGCGTTCTCCTACCTGGTGGCCGGCCTGGTCAGCCGCGGCGAGGTGCGGGTGCACGGCTGCCCGCAGGACCGCCTGGTCACCGCGATCACCACGCTGGCCCGGATGGGCGCCCGGTTCGAGATCACCGATGACTGGATCATGGCGTCGGCGCCGGACGGGCTGCGTCCCGCGGCCGTCCAGACCGACACCCACCCGGGGTTCGCGACGGACTGGCAGACGCCCCTCATGGTGCTGTTCACGCAGGCGGACGGCATGTCGGTGCTGCACGAGACCGTGTACGAGAACCGGCTCGCGTACGTCCCGGCGCTGCAGAGCATGGGCGCGGAGATCGAGGTCTACGACACGTGCCTCGGTGGCCCCGCGTGCCGCTACCACGACACGGCGGCGCTGCACTCGGCGGTCGTGCGCGGGGTGTCGAAGCTGCGCGGCGGCGACGTGACGATGCCGGACATCCGGGCCGGGTTCTCGGCGGTGCTCGCCGCGGCGGTCGCCGAGGGGCCGTCGACGCTGCGCGGCGTCCACCACATCGAGCGCGGCTACCACCGTCCCGTCGAGCAGTTCCGGGCTCTGGGCCTCGCGCTGCGGGCCGTCTAGCCGACGGCCGGGACGGTGCCCGGCCAGGTGTAGGCGAGGGTGCCGCCGACGGGCAGGTCGTGCCAGAGCGCGGCGGCCCGGTCCAGGTGCGGCAGGATCCGGCGGACCCTGGCCTCGTCCTCCGGCGTTGGCGGGCGGCCGGCCGCCCACTCGGGCGTCCGGGCGCCCGCGCGGTGCCTCCAGGCGACGTCGGTGATGCCGGCGAGCCGCTCGGACGTGGCCATGTCCTCGTGCCCGGTCCGGCGCAGCGACGCCTCCCGCTTGCGCGTCCTGCGCTGGGCCCGCGCGCGCTCGCGCGGGGCGCCCGCGGTCTCGCCGACCGGGGTGAACCCGCCGCCGCCCGCCGCGGCGCGTCCGAAGACCCCCGAGTCCAGCCCGAGCACGGCCTCGGTCAGGTAGTGGACGAGGTCGTGCGGGATGTGCTCGTCGTAGCCGGGGGCGGGGTCCATGCGGCGGGTCGCGCGGCCCGGGGCGGTGATGACCACCGCGTACCGGCGCTCCCCGGTCCGTTCGAAGATCACTTCCACGCGGTCAGGCTAGGGTGACGCGTGCGGAGATCGCATTCGCTTTTCGGCGCCGGGTAGCGTGGGCGGTTCGCCCGCACGGAGGGACCGACCGTGGAATTCGACCGGCGCGACCCGTACCCCTGCTACGCCCGGGCCAGGGAGGCCGAGGGGCTGACGTTCGTCCCGGAGTTGGACGCCTGGCTCGTCGCGCGGGACGCGGACGCGCGGGCGGTGCTGCGCGACGCGGAGACCTTCTCCTCGGCCGGCGCGATGCGCCCCGAGGCGATGCCGGGACCGGAGGCGATCGCGGTGCTGGAGGCGGTGCCGTCGGGACGCCCGGTGGTGCTGTCGGCGGACGGTGACGAGCATCGGCGGGTGCGCGAGCCGCTGGTCCGGGGGCTGTCGCCGCGCCGGGTCGCCGCGGTCGTGCCGTTCGTCGAGCGGCGGGCCGCCGAGCTCGTCGCGTCGTTCGCGGGCGACGGGAGCGTCGAGCTGATGTCCCGGTACGCGCGGGTCCTGCCGGGCGAGGTGATCGGGCACCTGCTCGGGCTCGACCCGGCGGACGTCCCGGCGCTGGTGCGGGGCGGTTACCGGGCCGAGGCGCTGGTCTTCACGCCGATGGAGCCGGACGAGCAGGTCGCGGCGGCGCACGAGGTCGCCGGGATGAAGCGGCTGCTGGAGGCGCTGGTGCGGGGCCGGGACGACGACCCTGGGGACGACCTGACCGGCGAGATGATCCGGGCGATCGAGCCGTACGGCACGCTGATCTCCAACCTGCAGAACCTGCTGCTGGCCGGGCATCTGACGACGACCGCGCTGATCGGCACCGCCGTCCTGCACCTGTTGCGGAACCGGGAGCAGTGGGAGCTGCTCTGCGAGCGGCCCGAGCTGGCCGCGGCGGCGGTCGAGGAGGCGGCCCGCCACGACGCGCCCGTGCAGGGATTCCGGCGGGTCGCGACGCGGCCGGTGACGGTCGCCGGCACCGACCTGCCCGCGGGTGCGCAGGTCTTCGTCGCCTTCGGCGCCGCCGGCCGCGACCCGGACGCCCACGACCGGCCGGACGCGTTCGACATCACGCGCCCGCCCGCGCGGCATCTGGCGTTCGGGCACGGCGCGCACGCCTGCCCCGGGGCGCAGCTGGCACGCGAGCAGGTGCGGATCTCGCTGGTGACGCTGGCGCGGGAACTGCCCGGCCTGCGGCTCGCGGGACCGGTGCAGACGCAGCCGAACCTGATCCACCGCTCACCGGAGGAGCTCGTCCTTACCTGGTGATGACCGAAACCTCCAAGACGGCGGCGCCGCGCGGGGCGAGGCTGGAGGCATGGATCTGACCAAGGCCTCCGACTTCATGGCCACGCACGCGCGCCTCCTCGACCGCCGCCGCTTCGAGCTGCTCACCGGGGAGGGCGACCGGGACGCCGCGCTGTCGGCGCTGAACGCCTACCGCAACCCCGACGGCGGGTACGGCCACGGCCTCGAACCCGACCTGCGGTCGCGGACGAGCCAGCCGGGTCCCGCGCTGCACGCCTTCGAGGTGTTCGCCGAGCTGGCGCCCGTCACGGCGCCCGAGGCGGCGGCGCTCTGCGACTGGCTGGAGACGGTGACGCTGCCGGAGGGCGGCATCCCGTTCGGCGTGCACGTCCCCGACCCAGCCGGGTGCGCGCCGTTCTGGGCGGGCGCCGACCCCGCCGAGCCGTCGCTGCAGATCACCGCGGTGGTCGCCGCGACGGCGCACCGCGTCGCCGCGCACGACCCGGCGGTCGCCGCGCATCCATGGCTCGCCCGCGCCACCCGCTTCTGTATGGACGCCGTCCGCGCGAAGACCGAGCTGCACGCGCTGGAGCTGGCGTTCACCCTGTGGCTGCTGGACGCCGTCCACGCGACCGAACCGGAGGCGGCCGAGCTGATCGCGCTGCTCGGCGAGCACATCCCGCCGGACGGGCTCGTCCACGTCGCGGGCGGGCTGGAGGACGAGATGATGCGCCCGCTCGACTTCGCGCCGCTGCCGGGCACGCCCGTCCGGGCCCTGTTCGTGCCGGACGTCGTCGCCGCGGAACTCGACCGGCTGGAGCGCGCGCAGGAGGCGGACGGCGGCTGGCGCGTCGACTTCGCCAGCTACTCGCCCGTCGCGGAGCTGGAGTGGCGCGGCTACCAGACCGTCAAGGCCGTCTCCATCCTGCGCGCCAACGGCCGCGGCTAAACGACGGCGCCCCGACGCCCGACGCCTGCGGCTAGAGGGCGAGGCGGAAGCGTTCGCGCAGGTCGCCGAGCCGTTCGACGGGTTCGTTGGCGAACACCAGCCGCAGGTGGTGGGCGCCGCTCGGGCCCCAGCCGTCCATGGGCGTGGCGGCGACCTTTGCGTGCTCGAACAGCCGCCGCGACAGGTCGGCGGGGGACAGGCCGAGCGGGCGCGTGTCGATGAGCAGCGACCAGCCGCCGTGCGGGCGCACCACGGGCAGGTCGGACAGCTGGTCCAGGATCGTGTCGCAGCGCTCGCGCCAGGTCGCCGTCGCGGCGGCGACGTCGGCGTCGGCGTCCGGCGCGGCGAGCGCCGCCGCGACCGCCTCCTGCGCGATCCCGACCTGGCAGACGACGTTGGTGAGCCCGACGAGCCGGATGTCATGCAGGATCGAGGCCGGTCCGGTGACCCACCCGACCCGCCACCCGATCATCCGCAGCTCCTTGGACGCCGAGCCCACCGTGATGGTCCGGTCGGCCAGCCCTGGAATCCGCGCGGGGTGGTCGGGGCCGCGGCCGTCGAACCGGATCCGCTCCATCGCGGCGTCGTAGATGAGCCACGCGTCGTGCCGTTCGAGGGCGTCGGCGAGGGCGGTCCAATGCGTCCCGTCGAGGACCAGCCCGGTCGGCATCGCCGGGCCCATCATCAGGACGGCGGCGGTCCGCGGCCCGACCGCGTCCGCGAGCCGCTGAGGATCGACCGTCCAGCCGCCGGCGGACGCCTCGCACGGGACGAACCGGGGCACCCCGCCCGCGAGCCGCACCCGGTTGACGAGCCCGGCGTAGATCGGGTCGCAGAGCACGACCTCCTCGCCGGGCTCCACGGTGGCGAGGAGCGTGTTGAGGATGCCGTTGAGCCCGCCCGCGACGCTGACGCACTCGGTCGCGGGGTCGTAGGCGCGTCCGGCGATCCGCCCGACGTGCGCCGCGGCGGCCTCCAGCAGGCTCCCGCGCCCCTGGAACGGCAGATAGCTGTTGGCGTCGTCGGCGTCGACCGCGGCGCGCGTCGCGGCGAGCGCGACGGCGGGCGGGCGGACGTCGGTGTCGAGGTTCTCCAGCCGGAGGAACTCGGGGTCGGCGGCCGCGTCGGCGGCGTCGCCGACCTCGTCCACGCCGATGCCGGGGATGTCGCGGAGCCGGGACACGGGCACGCTGCCACCTCTCGTCGATCTTGATCTCGCCGCCAGCCTCGCGCACGCCCGGCCGCGGCGTCCAGGGAGGAACGGCGCGCCGTGGGATCCTTGAGGGCGCAGGCCACATCCGTGCCGCGGGCGCCGGGCGCCCCGGCCCATGGCACCGGAGGACCTTATGGACAACGGCCCCGGCTACACCGCGCTCACCCCGCTGGCGTTCCTGAAACGGTCCGCGGAGGTGTTCCCCGGCAAGACCGCCTACGCGTACGGGGACCGCCGGGCGACGTACGCGGAGTTCGCCGCGGAGGCGACGCGGCTGGCCAACGCGCTGCGGGCGTCCGGGATCGGGCCGGGAGACCGGGTGGCCTACCTCGCTCCGAACGTCCCCGAGCTGCTGGTCGCGCACTTCGGCGTGCCGCTCGCCGGCGCGGTGCTCGTCGCGATCAACACGCGGCTGGCGGCGGAGGAGATCCGCTACATCCTCGAGCACTCAGGGGCGAAGGCGCTCGTCGTCGACGCGGGCCTGCACCCGGGCGTCGCGCCGATCGCCGGGGCGCTGCCCGAGGTCGTCACCGTGCCCGCCGAGGGATGCGACCCCGACCCGTCCGTCGGCGGGCTCTCCTACGCCGAGTTCCTGGCGCGCGGGTCGGACGACCCCCTGCCATGGGAGGTCGACGACGAGAACGCGCCGATCTCCATCAACTACACGTCCGGGACCACGGGACGGCCGAAGGGCGTCGTCTACACCCACCGCGGCGCCTACGTGAACGCGCTCGGCGAGGTGGTGCACTCGCGGCACACGCCCGGCAGCGTGTACCTGTGGACGCTCCCGATGTTCCACTGCAACGGATGGTGCACGGGGTGGGCGCTCGCCGCGATCGGCGGGACGCAGGTGTGCCTGCGCGCCGTCGACGCGGCGGAGGTATGGCGGCTGATCGACACCGAGGGCGTCACGCACCTCAACGGCGCCCCGACCGTCCTCGTGACCATCGCGAACGCGGCGCAGGCGCACCCGCTGGACGCGCCGCTGACCGTCACCACGGCGGGCGCCCCGCCCAGCCCGACGATCATCGGGCAGATGGAGGCGCTCGGCGCGACGATCGTGCACGTCTACGGGCTGACCGAGACCTACGGGCCGTACTCGGTGTGCGAGCCGCAGCCCGGCTGGGACGCGCTCGCCGCGCCCGAGCGGTCCCGGCTGCTGGCCCGGCAGGGCGTCGGCATGCTCCAGACGGACGGCCTGCGGGTCGTCGACGCGGACATGAACGACGTCCCCGCCGACGGCGAGACGCTCGGCGAGATCGTCATGCGCGGCAACAACGTGATGAAGGGCTACCACCGCGACGAGGAGGCCACCGCGCGGGCGTTCCGCGGCGGCTGGTTCCACTCCGGCGACCTCGGCGTCCGGTACCCGGACGGCTACGTGGAGCTGCGCGACCGGTCGAAGGACATCATCATCTCCGGCGGCGAGAACATCTCCACGGTCGAGGTCGAGCGCGCCATCGACGCGCATCCCGCGGTGCTGGAGGTGGCCGTCGTCGCCGTGCCGGACGAGAAGTGGGGCGAGCGGCCGAAGGCGTTCGTGGTGCTGCGCGAGGGGCGCACGGCGACGGAGGCGGAGCTGATCGAGCACGTCCGCGCAGGTCTCGCCCGCTTCAAGGCGCCGGACACCGTCGAGTTCGTGACGGAGCTGCCCAAGACGTCCACCGGCAAGATCCAGAAGTTCCAGCTGCGGGAGCGGGAGTGGGCCGGCCGGGACCGCCGCGTCCAGGGCTAGCGGGCCCCTTTCCGGCCGTCCCCCGCGCGTGATGAGCCGCCGTTCGTGGGAAGGGGTGTAGGGCCGCACCCGCGCACGGACGGAAAGGGGATCCGGATGCCGCCCAGGCCGACGGGGAACGTGCTGATCGTGGGCGCCGGGCCGACCGGGCTCCTGCTCGCGGGGGACCTCGCGGCGGCCGGCGTCGGATGCACCGTGCTGGAGCGGCGCCCCGAGGAGACCGACAACCTGACCCGCGCGTTCGCCGTGCACGCGCGGACGCTGGAGCTGCTCGACGCGCGCGGCGCCGCCGACGAGCTGGTCGCGACGGGCGAGCGGGTCGGCGGGCTGCGGCTGCTCGGCGCCGCGGCGCTGGACCTGTCCCGGCTCCCCGGCCGCTTCCCGTACGTGCTGGTCACGCCGCAGTACGAGACGGAGCGGGTGCTGCGCGAGCGCGCGCTGGCGGCCGGCGCGGAGATCGTCCACGGCGCGGAGGCGACCGGGCTGCGGCAGGACGCGGAGGGCGTGGACGTCGACGTCCGTATGGCTGACGGGTCCACCGCGACCCGCCGCGCGTCGTACGTCGTCGGCGCCGACGGCGTCCGCAGCACCGTCCGCAAGGCGCTCGGCCTGCCGTTCCCCGGCCGGTCCGTGGTGCGGTCGGTGATGCTGGCGGACGTGCGGCTGGACGACGCGCCCGCGGAGGTCCTCACCGCCGGGGCGTCCGGTGACGCGTTCGCGTTCATCGCGCCGTTCGGCGACGGCTGGTACCGGGTGATCGCGTGGAACCGCCGGCACCAGGCCGCCGACTCCGAGCCCGTCGACCTGGACGAGATCCGCGACGTCGCGCGCCGCGCGCTCGGCTCCGACCACGGGATGCGCGACCCGCGCTGGACGTCGCGTTTCCACAGCGACGAGCGGCAGGTGCCGCGCTACCGGGTCGGACGGGTGTTCCTCGCGGGGGACGCCGCGCACGTCCACTCTCCGGCGGGCGGCCAGGGCATGAACACCGGGATCCAGGACGCGGCGAACCTCGGCTGGAAGCTCGCCGCCGAGCTGAACGGCTGGGCGCCGTCGTGGCTGCTGGACAGCTACCAGGAGGAGCGCCATCCGGTCGGCGGGCAGGTGCTGCGCGGCAGCGGAGCGCTGCTGAGGTTCGCGCTGGTCGAGCAGCCGTGGCTGCGCCGCGCGCGGTCCGTCGCGGCGTGGGCGGCGACGCACGTCCGGCCGGTCGCGCGGCGGCTGGCCGGCGCGGTGTCCGGCATCGACATCGCCTACCCGGCGCCGCGCGGCGCGCACCGCCTCACCGGCATGCGCGCCCCGGACGTCCCGGTCGCGGGCGCGCCGGGGCGCCTCTACCGGCTGCTCGGCGACGGGCGGTTCGTCCTCGTCGTCGCGGCGAACGACCCGGCGGTCACCTACCTGGCGACCAAGCGGTGGGCGGGACGGGTGCACTGCGCGCTCGCGGGCGCGCCACCCGCACGACCGCGCTGGTCCGCCCGGACGGCTACATCGCGTGGGCGTGCGACGAGACCGCGCCGGACCGGCGGGCCACCGCGATCCGGGAGGCGCTCGCGCACTGGTGCGGCCGCCCGGCGGACCGTCCGGCGCACGACCGGGAACGTCCCGCGCGGCCCGTGTGAGCCCGTCCAATCCACGACCGGAGGGAGCGGAGGAAACGCCCATGGCCAACGGCACGGGAGGCCGCAACGTCGCCCGCAAGCTGATCGCCTCGCACCTGGTGAGCGGCGAGATGGAGCCCGGCACCGAGATCGGGATCCGCGTCGACCAGACCCTCACCCAGGACGCCACCGGCACGATGGTAATGCTGGAGCTGGAGGCGCTCGACCTCGGCCGGGTCCGCACCGACGTGTCGGTGCAGTACGTCGACCACAATTTGCTGCAGGCCGACGAGCGGAACATGGCCGACCATATCTTCCTGCGGTCGGCGTGCCGCCGCTACGGCCTCTGGTACTCCAAGCCGGGCAACGGCGTCTCGCACCCTACGCACATGCAGCGGTTCGGCGTGCCCGGCGCCACGATGGTCGGCTCCGACTCCCACACCTGCGCGGCGGGATCGCTCGGGATGCTCGCGATGGGCGTCGGCGGGCTGGAGGCCGCGATGGCGATGGCGGGCGAGCCGATCCACGTGACGATGCCGGAGATCTGGGGGATCCGGCTCACCGGGGAGCTGCCGCCGTGGGTCAGCGCGAAGGACGTGATCCTGGAGATGCTGCGGCGGCACGGCGTCCGCGGCGGCGTCAACCGGATCATCGAGTACCACGGGCCGGGGCTGGCGGCGCTGACCGCGATGGACCGGCACGTCATCGCGAACATGGGCGCCGAGCTGGGCGCGACGACGACGGTGTTCCCGTCCGACGAGCGCGTCCTGGAGTTCCTGCGCGGGGAGGACCGCGAGGACGACTTCACCGAGATCGTCGCCGACCCCGGCGCCTCCTACGACGTCACGGACGAGATCGACCTGTCGGCGCTGGAGCCGCTGATCGCCCGGCCGTCCTCGCCCGGCGACGTGGTGCCGGTCCGGGAGGTCGCGGGGGAGGAGGTGCACCAGGTCGTCGTCGGGTCGTCGGCGAACCCGGGGCTGCGCGACTTCGCGTCCGTCGCCGCGATCGTCAAGGGCCGGCAGGTGCATCCGCACGTGTCGCTGGACGTGAACCCGACGTCCCGGCAGATCCTCGTCGACCTCACGAAGATGGGCGCCGCCACTGACCTGATCCAGGCAGGCGCCCGGATCCACCAGGCCGGCTGCCTCGGATGCATCGGCATGGGGCAGGCGCCCGCGGTCGGCCGCAACAGCCTGCGGACGTTCCCGCGCAACTTCCCCGGCCGCTCCGGCACCGCCGACGACCGCGTGTGGCTGTGCTCGCCGGAGACCGCCGCGGCCGCCGCGCTCACCGGGAGGATCACCGACCCGCGCGAGCTGGACATGGACCCGCCGGCCCTCTGCCTCCCGGAACGCTCCAGCGTCATCCGGGAGATGCTGGAGGCGCCGCTCCCCGAGGACGAGGCGCGCCGCGTCGAGCTGGAGAAGGCGCCGAGCATCGGCGTGCTGCCCGACCTCGACCCGCTGCCCGACGACCTGGACGTCCCGGTCGTCATCAAGGTCGGCGACGACGTGTCCACCGACGAGATCCTCATGGCGGGCGCGCAGGCCCTCCCGTACCGGAGCGACATCGCCAAACTGGCCGGCTTCGCGTTCGTCCGCATCGACGAGGGCTACCCGGAGCGCGCGCGGGAGACCGGGGCGCACGCCGTCATCGGCGGCCGCAATTACGGGCAGGGCTCGTCCCGGGAGCACGCCGCGATCGCGCCGCGCCATCTTGGGCTGCGGCTCGTCCTCGCCCGCGGCTACGCCCGCATCCACTGGCAGAACCTGGTCAACTTCGGGATCCTGCCGCTGGAGTTCGCCGACGAGGCCGACTACGACCGCGTCGAGCAGGGCGACCGGCTGCGGATCGAGGGCGTTCGCGCGGCCCTGGACAAGGGGGCCGAGGTCGAGGTCCGCAACGTCACCAAGGACGAGACGTACCGCGCCCGGCACCGCCTGTCGCCCCGCCAGCGCGACCTCGTCGCCGCCGGCGGCCAGATCCCCGCCCTCCGCGCCCGCACCTCCCGTTGACGTGCGGCGAGACCGTCCGTTGACCCGGCGGGATCGCCCGTTGACGTGCGGCGGGATCGCCCGTTGACGTGCGGCGAGTCGCCGCCACGAGCGGGCTCATGACGGCGACTCGCCGCAAGTGAACGTCGTCCGGCGTCAGAAGCGGCGGTTCTCGCGGCCGTAGCCGAGCTCGTCGGCGACGTCGGCGACGTTCTCGTACTCGCGGTCGGGCAGCGTCTCCAGCGCGCCGACCGCCGCGTCGTCCGCGCCCGCGCCGGACGCGTGCGCGACCAGGTCGTCGGGCCGGGCGGGGTAGTGGACGCCGGAGAGCAGCCGTGCCAGGTTGCTGCGGCCCTCCACGTCGCCCGCGCTCATGCCGGGCGGCGAGCCCTCGCGCGGGTCGCCCGTGGCGGCGGTCGGATCCCAGGGCGCGTCACCGGAGTACGGCTCGGTCTCCTTGAACTCCTCGGCGTGGGTGGGGTGCCCGCCGCGGACCATGCCCTCCGTCTCGTGGCCGATCTCGTCGTCCACCTTGGGACCGTGCTTGTCGCTCTTGTCTGGCATGTTCGTCCTCCCTGCGCCTTGACAGGGAGGAGCGTTCCCGGGCGGGGTCGTCTAAACAGCCGGCGATCATCGCGGGCGGGCGCGGTACGGTGTGGCGCATGCTTCCGGAGGAAGGCGTGAACGCCGTTCGGGTCGTGGTGGGGATGCTGGTCCGCGGCGAGTACGAGGAGCTGGAGACGCTCACCGAGGCCCGCCGGCTCACCGCCGCGGAGATCGCCGCGGCCGTGCGGCGGCACGGCCGGGACCTGATCAGCCCGCCGGACGAGGCGTTCCGCGAGATCGGCGCGGTCGCCGTCCCCCGCGAGCAGGCGGACGAGCGGGCCTTCCACGTCGACTTCCCGCTCTGGACGGCGCAGGACGGCCTGTCGGACCTGACGCTCGGGCTCACGGTCGCCGAGGTGATGGACGGCGTGTGGACGGTCGAGCTGGACGGGGTCCACGCCCCCTGACCCGCGTCCCCGCGCGTCCACCGCCTCTCGTTCGGGCCCATATGATCGAGGTCCGGGTGCAGGCAGGGAGGACGCGCAGTGGCAGCGCACATGACGCCGGACGAGTTCCGCCGGTACGGCAAGCAGGTCATCGACTGGATCGCCGACTACCAGGAGAAGATCGAGTCCTATCCGGTGCTGTCGCGGGCCCGCCCGGGCGACGTGCTGGCGAACCTGCCCGCCCACCCGCCGGAGCGGGGCGAGGGGTTCGAGGCCGTCCTCGCCGACATGGACCGCGTCGTCATGCCGGGCATCACCCACTGGCAGCACCCGGACTTCTTCGCCTACTTCCCGAGCGGCGCCAGCGGCCCGTCCATCCTCGGAGACCTGATGTCGGCGGGGCTCGGCGTCCAGGGGATGCTGTGGGCGACGAGCCCGGCCTGCACCGAGCTGGAGACCCGGGTGCTCGACTGGTTCGCCGAGCTGCTCGGCCTGCCGGAGCGGTTCCGCAGTGACGGCCCGGGCGGCGGCGTGATCCAGGACTCGGCGTCCGGCGCGGCCCTGGCCGCCGTCGTCGCCGCGCTGCACCGCGCGGACGGCGGCGCCGCGGGGCGCGACGGCATCGCCCGCCGCCACACCCTGTACGTCAGCTCCCAGACGCACTCGTCGCTGGAGAAGGCCGCGCGGATCGCCGGGATCGGGGCGGCGAACGTCCGCGTCGTGGACGTCGATCCCGTGACCCTGGCGATGGACCCCGCGCATCTGGACGCGCTGCTCGCCGAGGACGCCGCGGCGGGCGCGCTGCCCGTCATGGTGTGCGCGACCATCGGCACCACGTCGACCACGGCGGTCGACCCGGTGCCCGCGATCGGCGAGGTCTGCCGCCGGCACGGCGTCTGGCTGCACGTGGACGCCGCCTACGCGGGCGTCGCGGCCGTCTGCCCCGAGCTGCGCGGGATCAACGACGGCGTCGCCGAGTACGCCGACTCCTACGTCACCAATCCGCACAAGTGGCTGCTCACCAACTTCGACTGCACCGCGATGTGGGTGGCCGACCGGGAACCGCTGGTGGGCGCGCTGTCGATCCTGCCGGAGTACCTGCGCAACCAGGCGTCCGCGTCCGGCGAGGTGATCGACTACCGCGACTGGCAGATCTCGCTGGGCCGCCGGTTCCGGGCGCTGAAGCTGTGGTCGGTCATCCGCTGGTACGGCGCGGAGGGGCTGCGCGAGCACGTCCGGACCGGGGTGCGGCTGGCCGCCGGGCTCGCGTCCCGGATCGCCGCCGACCCCGCGTTCGCGCTGCTGGAGGAGCCGAAGCTGAGCCTGGTCTGCTTCCGGCCGCGCTGGGACGGCCTGGACGGCGCCGAGGCCGACGCGGCGACGCTGCGGCTGATGGAACGGCTCAACGCGTCCGGCGACCTCTACCTCACCCACACCAAGGCCGGCGGGCGGGTGCTGCTGCGCGTAGCGATCGGCGCCGCCGGGACGACCGGCGCGCACGTGGACGCGGCGTGGCGGCGGATCCGGGAGGAGACCGCGGCGCTAGCCGCCGAGCGGACGCCCTGACGGCGGCGCGGGTCAGCCCTGCGACAGGCGCATCACCCGCAGGATCCGCCGCACCAGTGACCCCGGCTCGGCCTCGCCCCGCTCCGGCTCCTGCGGGCTGCCGTCCGCCTCGGGCGCGGCGGGGGCCGTCCGCCGGGGCTCGCCCGCCAGCTCGTAGTCGACCGGCAGGGAGCGCAGGCCCCGGATGAGCGGGGACGACCGCCACGCCAGCTGGTCCGGCGGCAGCGCCAGCCGCAGCCCGGCGAACCGCTCGAACAGCCGCTCCACCGCGATCGTCGTGACGGTCGTCGCGAGGTCGCGGCCCAGGCAGGCGTGCGGTCCGGCGCTCCAGGCGAGATGGGCGCGCGAGCTGTAGATCGAGTCGGGCGCGGCGTTCCCGGTGAACGCCGGGTCCAGGTGCGCGGCCGCGGGCGACACCATGACCGGGTCGCCGGCCGCGATCTGGAACCGGCCGACGCGCACGTCGGACCGGGGCCAGCGGAACGCCAGGTTCGCCATCGGCGGGTTGGCGGTGGACGCCCGGTTGATCGCCTCCTGGATCATCCCGGCGGACAGGCTGTCGCGGGCGCCGGTCTCGCCGATCAGCACCTCGGTGATGGTGTTGCAGATGAGGGTGCCGGTGACGTCGCCGACCAGCCCGGTCATCATCGCCATCTCGCCGGTGAGCTCCTCGGCCGTCAGGTCGGGCACCGCGGCGAGCATGAAGGACGGCAGGTCCTGGCCGGGGGAGGCGGCCCGCGCCGCGCACACCGCCGCCATCCGGGCCAGCAGCCGCGTGGACGCCTCGTGGGCGTCCGGCCCGGCGTCCAGGACCCGCCACAGGTCGACGATCAGCCCGTCGTCCTCGTCCGCGCCGGTGCCGAGCAGCCGTCCGACGACCATCAGCGGCAGCGGCCGGGCGTACTGCGCCGCGAGGTCGGCGTAGCCGGTGCGGCCGCCGTTCTCGGCCAGCACGTCGATCAGCTCGTCGGCGTACCGCCGGACGGCCTCCTCCAGCGCCTTGGCCTCCGGGCGGCTCCGGTCCTGGAACGGGCGCAGCCCCTCGCTCCACGCGCTGCGCAGCCGGGTGGACTCGGCGCCGTCGCGGAAGCCGCAGTTGTCGGACTCGACCACCGGCAGCAGCGGCCAGTCCGCGGGGACGCTGCCCTCCCGGTAGGCGCGCCAGGAGTCCAGCCGCCGGCTCCACACGCCCCGCGAGTCGCGCAGGATCTCCAGCGTCTGCGGGTAGCCGATGACCAGCCACGCCGGCACGCCCAGCACGTCCACCGGGGCGACGGGCCCGTACTCGGCGCGGAGCCGCTCGTAGAACACCGCGGGCCGTGCCTCGTAGTCGCGGTTGAGGAGCGGCTGGACGGCCAGCGACTCCAGCGGCGGATGGGCGGGTGCGGCCTCGGCCTGCGGGATCTGGGGCTCCACGATCACAAACCATAGAGAGTTCCTCCCAGCCTGGCCGGTTGATGGGGAAAACTCCCAAGTTGATCTTCGGAGGGGGTGCGGATCGCCGCCGGGGCCCCGGGTATGTGAGGCTAGGGGTGCCCCTATGAGAGCTGGAGGTCCGCATGACCGACCCGAACGGAGACGGCGAGACAGGCGAGGACGACGTGAAGCGCAGGTTCCGGGAGGCCCTGGAGCGCAAGCGCGGCGCGGCGGCGAAGAACGCCGGCGGGGCGGGACGGAACGGGTCGAAGGTGAAGGGCGTGCACGAGCGCGCCGACCACCAGCGCCAGTTCCGCCGCAAGAGCGGCTGACCTGCCGCTCGGCGCGCAGACCCCCGCGCGCGACAGCGCGGGGGTCGTTCCACGGCCCGGGGCTCGCGGACGCCGGGCGTCAGCCCCCGTAGAGCTTCTTCTCGTAGACCGCCCTGTCGTAGTGCCGCTCCAGCTCCTCGAGGCTCTCCTCGGTGTACTGGACGGCCTTGACGATCCGGGCGTGCGAGGGGAGCGTGTCCTCCGCCCACTCCTCCGGCTTCCACATCTTCGAGCGCATCAGCGCCTTCGCGCAGTGGAAGAAGATCTGCTCGATGTCCACGACCAGCGCCAGCGACGGCCGGTGGCCCCTGACGACCATGTCGTCGAAGAACGGCGCCTCCCGCACCAGCCGGGCGCGGCCGTTGATCCGCAGCGTCTCGCTGCGGCGCGGGACCATGAAGAGCAGCCCCACGTGCGGGTTGCTCAGGATGTTCAGGAAGCCGTCCGCGCGGCGGTTGCCGGGCCGGTCGGGGATCGCGATCGTGGTGTCGTCGAGCACGTGCGCGAACCCGGGCGGGTCGCCCTTGGGGGAGACGTCGCAGTTGCCCTCGGCGTCGCTGGTGGCGATCAGGCAGAACGGGGACCGCGCGAGCCACTCCCGGTCCCAGTCGTGCAGCGTCACGCGCTCCTTGTCGATGGCCCGCCGCATCGGGGCGCCGAGCAGCCCGCGCAGCTCCTCCGCGGAGGTGATCTCGACGACGTCGGTGGACTCGGGGGCGAGCGTCATGGCGCTCCTTCCGCCGGGGGACGTGGAAGATCATGCTAACCGGCGGCTTCGCGGACCCCGCGGGGCGGGTCCTGGCCGGTGGGACGCGCCCTTGCGCCGCGCCGCTGCGGCGTGGTCCTTATAGGGCATGACGGCGATCGCGGATCTCGAGTTCTTCGACTCCCACGTGCACTTCTGGCGGCCCGAGGCCAACGACTGGTATCCGGGGCTGGGCGCGTGGAAGCCCGAACTCGTCCGCGACCACCTCCCGGACGGGTACCGCGCGGCGGCGGACGGCGTCGAGATCACCGGCGTCGTGCACGTCTCCGCGGTGACGAAGCCGGGCGCCCACCTGGACGAGACCCGCTGGCTGGACGAGACGCGCCGCGGCACCGGCGACCCCGCCGCGATCATCGGCACCGTCGACCCGTCCGCGCCCCTCGACGCGGTCGCCGCCGACCTGGACGCGCAGGCCGCCAGCCCAGCGTTCCGCGGCATCAGGGTCTTCGACGGCCTGGACCCGGCGGCGGCCGGCGGCCTGTTCCGGCTGCTCGGCGAGCGGGACCTGGTCTTCGACCTGGTCGTCCACCCCGGCGACGCCGCCGCCCACGCGGCCGCCGCCGAACGCGCGCCCGGCACCGCGTTCGTGCTGGAGCACGCCGGCTGGCCGGACGGCGACGCGCCCGACCAGTTCCGCGAGTGGCGCGACGGCGTCGCCCGGCTCGCCGCGCTCCCGCACGTCGACTGCAAGATCTCCGGGCTCGGGATGGCGCTCGGCACCCTGGAGACGGCGCGGCTGCGGCCGTTCGTGGAGACCTGCCTGGAGCTGTTCGGCGTCGAGCGGTGCTTCTTCGGCAGCAACTTCCCCGTCGACGGCCTCGCCGGGACGTTCCCGCGGCTCATGACCGCCTACCGGGAGATCGTCGAGCCGCTGTCCGGCGGGGAGCGGCGGCGGCTGTTCTCCGGCAACGCGCGCCGCCGCTACCGGGCCTGACGCCCCGCCGGCGCCCGGAACCGGGAAACTCCTCGGCCGCGCCCGGTGACTTTCCCGTCCCGCCGGGGTCAGTTCAGGTGGGGACGGTCCCCGGAAGGCGAGGGCGGGGATGAGTTCGGTGGAGACGGTGGCGCTGCTCGAACGGTCCGTCGGTTATGCGCTCGGCGGGCTCGGGGGCGTCACGCCCGCGGCGCTGGGCCGGGCGACGCCGTGCCGCGGCTGGGATCTCGGGATGCTGCTGCGGCACACCGCCGACTCCCTGGACGCCCTGCTGGAGGCCGTCGACACGGGCTCGGTCCGGCTGGAGCCGCCGCCCGGGCCCCGCGACGCGCCGCCGGACGACCCGGCCGCCGCGCTGGTGGCGGCGCTCCGGTCCGGCGCCGTCCGGCTCCTCGGCGCCTGGACCGCCGCCGACGACCGGCCGGTCACCGTCGGCGGGTGCCCGATGCGCGCGGTCATGGTCGCGATGACGGGCGCCATCGAGCTCGCCGTGCACGGCTGGGACATCGGCTGCGCCACCGGGAGCCCCCGGCCCATCCCGCCGGGCCTCGCCGGGCTGCTGCTGGACCCCGCCAAGGCGCTGGTCACCGACGCGACGCGCGACGGGCTGTTCGCCCCGGCCGTCCCGGTGCCCGGCACCGCCGCGCCGGCCGACCGGCTGCTCGCCCACCTGGGCCGCGACCCGCGGGTCTTTCAGGCGCGCGGCGCGTAGCGGCGGACGCCGCCCTCCTCGTGCGCGTCCAGGACGCCCTGGTCGGCCAGCACGTCCAGGTGCGCCTCGATCTCCAGCACGGCGAGCATCCGGCTGAAGGAGTCGAGGTCGGCGAGCGTGCGGCGGCGCCGCGTCCAGGTCATCGCCCCGGCGACCGCGAAGGCCGTCCCGTGCCCCGCACGGACCTGCTCGGCGGCGGCGTCGAGCCGGGCCGCGTGGTGCTCCAGCAGCTCGTCGATCCGGGCGTGGGTGCTCGGCGTCACCGGGCCGTGCGCGGGCAGCAGCAGCGTGTCGGCCATGTCGCGGACGAGCCGCAGCGAGTCCAGGTAGCTGCGCAGCGGCCGCCGCTCCGGCTCGGCCTCCAGGCCGATGGACGGGCTGATGTGCGGCAGGACGTGATCGCCGGCGAACAGCAGCCCGGCCGCCGCGTCCCGCAGCACCACGTGCCCGCGGGTGTGCCCGGGCGTGGCGAACACGTCCAGCGCGCGGCCGGTGAGCGCGACCCGCTCCCCGTCGTCCAGCCAGGCGTCGGGCGCGGTCAGCGGGTCCTCCTCGTCGGCGGGGTCGCGCGGGATCGCGGCGATCTCCGCGGCGAGCCCGGCGGCGCCGCAGCGGCGGAGCATCTCGATCTGGCGCGCGTGCGCGCCGCGCGGGACGGCGGACGCCTCGATCGACGGCCGCTCACCGCGCCCGATCCGCACCCGGGTGCCGAACGAGCCGCGCAGCGCGA
Source organism: Actinomadura sp. NPDC048394 (assembly GCF_040651755.1). Lineage (NCBI taxonomy): Bacteria > Bacillati > Actinomycetota > Actinomycetes > Streptosporangiales > Thermomonosporaceae > Actinomadura > Actinomadura sp. NPDC048394. Next base: position 25,832 of record NZ_JBEZJL010000108.1, read on the forward strand.
GCGCCTGCGAGTAGTGGTCCCGGTGCGCGTGCGTGACGAGGAACTGCGCCACGTCCTCGGGCTTGTGCCCGAGCGTGCGGAGCGCGCTCTCGAGCGCCGCGCGGCTGTCCGGCATCGCCCAGCCGGAGTCGATCAGGACCGGGCCGTCGGCGTCCTCGACGACGTAGACGTTGACGGCGTGCAGCGACGGGATCGGCAGCGCCAGCGGGATCCGGTGCACGCCGGGCACCACCGGATGGGCCCCCGGTTCGTACCATTCCGCCGCCTGCTCCACCACCGGTGCCGTCACCGCGCGCCCCCCGATTCTCGAATCGCGTTCTATTAGTGGAACTTACTTCATCCCGGAACCCGCCCACACCGCCGGGGCGCCCCTGCACTCCGCCGGCGCTCCGTTCCGGGCGCCGGTCGTGTTGTTTTTCTGGGGGGCGACCCCCAGACCCCCGAGATAGGGCTGACCGGCGCCCTGCGCTCCGCTGGCGCTCCGTTCCGGGCGCCGGGCGTGTTGTTTTTCTGGGGGCGACCCCCAGACCCCCGAGATAGGGCTGACCGGTGCCCTGCACTCCGCTGGCGCTCCGTTCCGGGCGCCGGTCAGCCGTGCGCGGCGTCCCGGTCGGCGGCGCGGCGCGCCTCCTTCGCCGCCTTCCGCGCCTCCCGCGCCGCCTCCTCCGCGCGGGCGCGCGCCTGCTGGGCCCGCTCCGCCTTGCGCGCCGCCGAGTCCCGCTCCGCCGTCGCGCGGTCCAGCTCGTGCCGCAACCGCCCCACCTCGGCGGACGCGTCGTCCGCCGCCCGCTTCGCCGCGTCGGCGCGCTCGGTCCGGTCCGCCAGGGCGCGCTCGGCCTCGTCCGCCTTCCGGGCCAGGGTCTCCGCGCGGCGGGCACGCGCCGCGCTCGTCCGCGTGACCTTCGGCCGCTCGGCCTTCTTCTCCCGTCGGGCGGGCTTCTCCGGTGGGGCGGGCTTTCCCTCCTCCTTCGGCGGCGGCTCCGGGGCGAGGGCGAAGCCCGCCGGGACGAAACCGGTGTGGCTGCGCGGCTGCGGCAGCCGCCCCTCCCGCACCTCGGCGGCGACCTCCTCGTCCACGGTGGCCGCCTGCAGGGTGTCCTCGACCTCGCGGACGGCCTGGTCGCGCAGCGGACGCCCCGCCTCGGCCGCGATCTCGCCCGCTCGGCGCAGCAGGGCCGCGACGAGCCGCGCCCGCTGCTGCTCCAGGTCGCCGAGCCCGCCGCCCGAGGCCCACGCCTCCCGCATCCGCGCGCCGACGTCCAGCAGCCGGCCGAGATCGCCGGCCGCCGACCGGGCCAGCAGGTTCACCGCCCAGGCCGACAGCGTCGGCCGGCGCAGCCCGCCGATCCGCTTGGCGAGCGCCGCGTCGCCCTCCGCCTTGGCCTCGCGGGCCAGCCGCGTCCGGGTCGCAACGAACTCCTCCGGCACGACGCCGTACAGCTCGTCGGCCGCCGTCGAGAACTCCACGCCCGTCTCCTACCCGCCCGGAGCCGATCTCAGGGGCGCAGGGCGTCCTCGACGAGGGCGAGCAGCCGGCCGGGCTGCGCGGGGTCGTGCGCCGCCTCCTCGGTGGCGAGCGCCACGCCCACGACCAGCTGCATCATGTCGGCGGCCGTCACGTCGGGACGCGCCGCGCCCGCCCGCTGGGCGTGGGCGAGGACGCGCCCGGCCGCCTCCCGGATCGCGGTGTGGCAGTCGAAGCCCAGGTCAGGCGGCGCCGCCAGCGCCGCCCCGCCGAGCCCGTGGTCGCCGCTCGCGTGGTCGAGGAAGGCGCGCAGCCAGCCCGACAGCGCGGCGGCGGGGGGCTCGGAGGCGATCAGCCGGTCCGCCCGCGCGCACAGCCGCTCGACGCGGTCGGCGAGGACGGCGGCCAGCAGCGCCTGCCGGGTGGGGAAGTGCCGGTAGAGGGTGCCGGGGCCGACGCCCGCGCGCCGCGCGATCTCGTTGAGGGACGCGTCGGGGCCGTGCTCGGCGAACGTCTCGCGGGCCGCGGCGAGGACCCGCTCGCGGTTGCGGCGGGCGTCCGCGCGCAGCGGGCGCCCGGGGCGCGTCTCGTCCGCCGTGGTCATCGCCCCATCCTCGGCCGTCGCGGCCCGGGTAGCCAACTGGAGAAGTTCTCCGTATCGTACCCGGAAAGGAACCGGAGAAGTTCTCCGGAAATCGGGAGGCATGCGATGCAGCGGGACGGGCTCGGCCGGGTCGGGATCTGGACGTTCGCGTTCGACGGGCGGCCGGCGGGACGGGTGCGGGAGGCGGCGGCGGAGATCGAGGAGCTCGGCTTCGGGGCGATCTGGTTCGGCGAGGCGTTCGGGCGCGACACCGTCGGCCAGGCGTGGCTGCTGCTGGGCGCGACGCGGCGGATCGCCGTCGCGTCCGGGATCGCCAACGTCGCCTTCCGCGACCCGATCGCGATGGCGGGCGCCGAGCGCACGCTCGGGGAGGCGTTCCCGGGCCGCTACCTGCTCGGTCTCGGCGGCCACCGGGTCGGCGACCCCGGCGAGCTGGACGGGTACGCGATGCCGCCGGTCGGGCGGCCGGTGCCGATGATGCGGGACTACCTCGACGCGATGGACGCGGTGCCGCGGCACAGCCCGGAAGCCGATCCGGTGCCGCGCCGCGTGCTGGCGGCCCTCGGGCCGAAGATGCTGGAGCTGGCGGCCGAGCGGACGTGGGGCGCGCATCCGTACTTCGTGCCCGTCGAGCACACCGTGCGGGCCAGGAAGACCATGGGCCCGGACGCGTTCCTGGGCGTCGAGCAGGCCGTCGTCCTCGACACCGACACCGCTCGGGCTCGGGAGGTGGCGCGGGCGCACGTCGGCGGCTACGTGCAGGCGGCGGAGCATCAGCGGGCCAGCGTGCGGCGGCTCGGCTACGGCGATGGCGACATGACGGGCGGCCCCGGCGGCGGCCCGAGCGACCGGCTCGTGGACGCCATCGTCGCGCACGGTGACGTGGACGCGATCCGCAAGCGCGTGCGGGAGCACCTGGACGCAGGTGCCGACCACGTCTGCGTCCAGGTCCTCACCGAGGACCCGGCGGCGCTGCCGCTGGAGCAGTGGCGCGAACTGGCCCCGGCGCTGCTCTGACCCACCGGGGCATGGACGCGATATGTCGCTTCTGCTTATACTCGTACGCGAGTATTCGTTGACGAGGAGACCGGCATGCCGAAGCGGCGGAAGGTGAGCAACCTCCTAGGGCTCGCCGTGCTGTCGACGGTCTCCGCCAGGCCGATGCACCCGTACGAGATGGCCTCGCTGATGAAGGCGCGTGGCAAGGACCACGACATGGACATCAAGTGGGGCTCGCTCTACACGGTCGTCCGGAACCTGGAGAAGCACGGGTTCCTGGCGGTGGAGGGCAGCGTCCGCGACGGCGCCCGCCCCGAGCGCACCGTCTACCGGATCACCGACGCCGGGCGCGAGGAGCTGGCCGACTGGGTGCGGGAGCTGATCGAGGTCCCCGAGACCGAGCACCGGCGGCTCGAGGCCGGGCTGTCGGTGCTCGGCGCGCTCGGCCCGGACGAGACCGCCGTGCTGCTGCGCCGCCGCCTCGACGCGCTGGAGCGGCGGATGGCGGGCGAGCGCGCCGCGCTCGCCGCGGAGTCCGAGGTGCCGCGCGTCTTCCTGCTGGAGGCCGAGTACGCCCTGGCCATCCTGCAGGCGGAGGCGGACTGGGTGCGCGCCTTCCTCGGCGAGATCACCGGCGGCACGCTGGAGGGCCTGGCGATGTGGCGCGCGTTCCACGCCACCGGGAGCGTCCCGCCCGAGATCGCGGAACTCGCGGAAAGGGGTGCCACCGAGAGCTGATCACGGCCCGGCGGCGGTGCTGCAACATCTCGCTGCTCGGGCACGTGATCACGCATCGCACGCCCGAGGGCGAGGTCGCCGCGCGGCTCACCGAGGTCGAGGCGTACGCGGGCCCGCTCGACC
>NZ_JBEZJL010000109.1:0-29580 GCF_040651755.1 Actinomadura sp. NPDC048394
GCTACGAACGCAAGGCCGACCACTTCCTCGCGTTCGTCGGCATCGCCGCGGCCCTCATCTGCTACCGCCAACTCACCAAATGAAACGACGTCTTAATCCGTAGGGTGTCGAGCTGCTGGGATCCGCCCACCGGCATCCGTGTTCATCCAGGTGAGAGGCCACCTTGCCCGGCGGTCCACTCCATCGACACGAACCCCAAAGGCGACTGACGGCGCAGCGACCTCCGCCGGCGAATATGATCTTGTTCGTCGTTGAGCACCTCCAACCTTGCGGGCAGCATCAGGGGGAGCCAATTGGGGAGCCACCGTCGGCGGACACCCCCGGACCCGCCGCGACTCCCCCAGGGTGTTTCTGCAGGTGAGAGGCTCCCCGATCGACTTCCTTCGACCTTGATCGATTGATCTCCTGTGCCTGGGGGTCAAGGGGTCGTGGGTTCAAATCCCGCCGTCCCGACAGAGTTTATGCAGGTCAGAGGGCTAACCTAGAGTCACCCTGCGGCTCCCCGAACGACACTCGGGAGCCACAGGGGGAGCCAGCACCCGAAGGCTCACGGCCGGGAAGCAGCCTTTGTCCCGAGCGGAAGATCACGTTCGCCGGAAACGCCATGCCGAACCCGTGACGCGCGGTCAGAAGGTCCTTCCCGGTCACGCCAGCGGAACGGCGTATCAGTTGCCGCGAGTGAGCAGGGCGCGCGGATAGCGGGGCCAGCACAGCCGCCAACCTGACCCAGGCAGCCTCGATCCGATCGCCTCGACTAAGAGCGTGTGGGTTGCGGGTGTTCTGGGGGATAGTGCGGGATCGTGTCGTCGGACCTTGCGTTGCGGCTGATGCCGGATCAGTTGTGGGAGCTCGTCGGGCCGCTGATCCCGGCGTTCAGGCCACGGCGGCAGAGTGGCGGGACGGTGGTGTGAGCGATCGGGCGGTGTTCACCGCGATCGTGTACATGCCGACCGCGCATCGCCGTTTCACCGCTTGGACGCGGGCTGGGTTGTGGCCGCGGCTGCATCGCGCGGTGCTGGACGCGCTGGGTACAGGGGGCCAGGTGGACTGGGCGTCGGCGATCGTGGACGCCGCGGCCGTCCGCGCGAAAAAAGGGGGGCACGCGACCGGCCCCGATCGGGGCAGGATGCGCGGCAAACTCCACGTGCTGTCCGATGCTGCCGGGTTGCCGTTGGTAATCGCGATGTCGATCATCCAGCGGTGGCGGCCGAAGCGCTCGCCGGACTCGACGGCGGGCCGGGCGATGCGCGGCACGATTCCGCGTCGCCGCAACCAGGTTCGGTGCTCGGCGGAGCGGTACGCCTTGTCGGCGCGTATCTTTCGAACGGACGCCGGCCCGGCTGCTCGGCGCCTGACCATCCGCTACGAACGCCACGGCCACCTGTTCAACGCCTTCCTCGTCCTGGCCGCCGCCATCACCTGCTCGGAGCCGAGCGTGGCGCCAGGGCAGGCGGACCAGCTCGGCGAGACCAGCTTGTTGTGGCCCGGCCTGCACCGGCGTTCCGCCTTCGGGGCCAGCCGGATCCGGCCGCGACGTAACCCACCCCGCGCCTCCTCGCGTCCTACACCTCACCACCGAAGACGAGGAGACTGATGGCCCCGACGACGGACCTGCCCACCGAAGTCCACATCGAGCGGCACGCCGCCGGTTCTGGTACTCGGTGGTCCTCGCCGCGCTGATCCCCATCACCGCGGTCACCATCCTCGCCGGCAGTCTCCTCCTCGGCCCCGCCCTCGCATGGGTCACGATCGCCTGGGGTGTCCTCGGGCTTCTCTGGGCCACTGCGCCCGTCCGCAACTACCGCAGGCTTGAGCGGCGGATCCGAGCCGAGGCCCACATCCGGAAGCGGCAGGAGCAGACGCCCGCGAGCGACTCCCGGCCGGATTGAGCACGTCGAAAGCGGCCGAGTTGACGAAGCGGCTTCAGCGTCGGCTGGCGGCATATGCATCGCCCGATGGTGTGACGATGCCCAGCGCGACATGGCTGGTCACAGCGAAAGCTGCTTCATTCCCGCGACCACGCCCAAACAGAACAACGTCAGTGGCTGGGAGAGCTGTTGGCACTGCGTGAGACCCTAGGCCATATCCACGCCAAGCAGGCTCAGGCCAGGGCCCGGCGGGTGAACCACCGGCTCAGCGCCATGACACAGGCCACCAGGCAGGGACCCGACCGCCGCCAGGTTTCTCGTCCGGTCAATGGGAGGCAGCGGGCGGGCGTCAACGGCGGAAGGGATCGGTGTGCATTAGTGGTCCGGCCACACCGGCGGTCGCCGCAGCCGTCAAAGAGGTCCCAAGGCCCACTCCTCGCGCGCCGATCGGGTGTCTCTGCGGCGACGCCGGATGTGAGCAACCGGCCTCGGCCCTCGGTTCTCCCGCGCGGGGTGTGAGGGACTCACCTGCGCAGCCGCGCGAAGAAGTCGGCCAGTTCGTCGGTCGCCGCCAGAGGCATGACATGCGCGACGTACTGATCTGGTCGCACGAGGACAATGGCACCACCACGGTCGATCGTGCGCGCTTCGAAGATGTCGTCCTCCGGCATCGTGGCGTGGACCCGCTCGAGGTCGGCCAGGGCGAAGGGACCGACCTTCGGTTTGAAGACCTCGGGCACCTGGGAGAGTTCGATCGCGTGGTGGTCTTGCTGGTAGACGACCTCAAGGTCGAACCAGTCGTGGGGCCTGACGCCTTTCGGAAGCCCGGTGAACGGCGAGTCGGAGGACGTGGTGAGCCATTCCGCGAGTTCGGCGACTGCGGAGCCGTCACCGCCGGGTGCCGCCTCGTCCGCGAACACGTAGATTCTCCAGCGCCCGTCGGCCGTCGCTTGATGCCCCAGATGCACGGGATTGGTGTCGGCCACGCGTCGTACCCTCGCGGAGGCGAAGCGCTGCCCGATCGGGAAGCCTTTGGCCAGGTCACGGTGCATCGGGCGGCCGACGATCATCGATGGGGCGTATTCCGTCCGGAATCCGGTGCGGAACTCCTCCGTGGACTTGAAGTACTCCGGCAACTCCGCGGCGTCGGCGAACTCGTCGGCCTTCTTGGCCATCATCGACGACCACGCCTTGTCGAAGTCGATCAGGTTCTTCGCGATGGCCTTGCGTTCCGCGCCGTACGTGGTGAGCAGCGCCTCCGGCGCCCGTCCGTCCAGGACGTGGCCCAGTTTCCAGCCGAGGTTGAATCCGTCCTGCAGGGAGACGTTCATTCCCTGGCCGCCCTTGGCGCTGTGCGTGTGGCAGGCGTCGCCCAGGATGAACACGTGCGGCGGACGATCGCCGGTCTCCGTCGGCGGCACGTCGTCGAACTGATCGGCGAGCCGGTGTCCGACCTCATAGACGCTGAACCAGGCCACCTTCTTCACGTCCAGCGAGTACGGATGCAGGATCGCGGCGGCCTTCGCTATGACGGCCTCCACCGGCGTACCGCGCACCTTTCCCGCGTCGTCGGCGGGGACCTCACCCAGGTCGACGTAAAGGCGGAACAGGAACCCGCCTTCGCGGGGAATGACCATCATGTTGCCGCCGCTGCTCGACTGGATGGTCGACAGCAGTCGGATGTCGGGGAAGTCGGTGTCGGCCAGGATGTCGAGAACGCCCCACGCATGGTTCGCGCTGTGGCCCTCGAACCGGCAGCCGATCGACTGGCGCACCCTGCTGTGCGCGCCGTCGGCCCCGACGAGGTACTTCGCACGGACCTGGAATTCCTTGCCGGCGGTCTCCCCCACGGAGTGGGCCAGGGTGGCGAGCACCGGGTGCTCGGTTCCGGGGACGACCTGGTGGCTCACGTACTCCACGCCGAAGTCCGGGCGCATCCTGGTCGGCGAGTTCGCCATGAACTCGGCGAAGTAGTCGAGTACGCGCGCCTGGTTGACGAGGATGTGCGGGAACTCGCTCAGACCTTTGGGGTCGTCGGGCGACCGGCCGGCCCTGGCGATGCGCGTGGGATCGTCCGGGTCCGGCTGCCAGAAGGCGAACTCGGTGACGTGGTGCGCCTCGGCGGCCAGCCGGTCCGCGAAGCCGAACGCTTGGAAGGTCTCGACACTCCGCGCCTGGAGCCCGTCGGCATGACCGGTCCGCAGGCGCCCCGCGCGGCGCTCGATGATACGCGTGCTGATCCGGGGGAACTGCGAGAGCTGGGCCGCGGTGATCATTCCGGCCGGTCCGGTGCCCACGATGAGAACGTCGACCTCGTCGGGCAGGCCGTCGGGACGGTCCAAACCGACACCGGCGGCAGGCTGAACGCGGGGATCGCCCGAGACGTATCCGAAGTGATGGAACTGCATGCCGGTCTCACTCCTGCCCGGTGCCGGGTGCCTGGTCCTCTGCCGGCATGCCAGGGCGCACCTGCTCGCACCAGACGTCCCACGCTCGGACGGCCTGGCCGCTGATGGTCGCGTTCGCCGCCGCCGCTTCGCCGGCCGAGAGGTACCGCGGATTTCCGAGAGCGAGCGCCGTGGCCTGGGCATGCGCGTTGGCCTCGGTGTAGACCGCCCGGTAGACGACCTCCTGCAGCGAACCACCGACGGCGACCGAGCCATGGCCGCGCATCAGCGCGACGGGTGCGTCCCCGAGCGTCCTGGCGAGCGCGGCACCGAGCGACGACGAGGTGATGAGCAGGCCGCTGGCGTCTCCGGCGACGTCGCTGATCTCGAAGACCGGTGTCGTCCGCCCCCCGAGGAACCCGGCCATGTGGAGGATCGGCCGCAATCCGGTGTCGACGACGCTGAACGGCACGACCGAGGGCGAGTGGCTGTGCACGACCGCCATGACGTCCGGGCGGCGGCGGTAGATCTCGGCGTGGATGAAGCGTTCCAGGTAGGGGCGGCGCGGGTCGTCGGTGCGCCCGTCCAGATCGTGCTCGAGCAGGTCGGACGCGGTCACCGATCCCGGAGCCAGGTTCCGTGACAGCCAGAACGTGTCGGCGCGCGGGGCGGTCCGCACACTGACGTGCCCGAAGGCGTCGAGGACTCCCTGGCGGACAAGGATGCGGTTCGCGGCGACCAGGTCCGTTGCTTGTGCCGCTGTGAGCGTGGTCATGAGGGCGGTACTCCGGGTGGTTCGTTGCGTGCGGTCACGAGCTGTGCGGTCGAGCAGTGCGGTCGAGCTGTGCGGTCACGAGCTGAGGAACACCACGCCGGCGCGCTCGGCCATGATGGGCTGGATGAGCTCGCGCACCACCTGCTGGTGGGCGGGGTGGTCACGGAACTCGAGATAGCCGGCCTCGTCGTCGAACTCGGTCAGCGATGAGAACTCGAAGTTGTCCGGCCGGATCCGCAGGTCCCTGCCCATCCGCATCGACCGGATGGTGCCGATCTGGTTCCGCAGGGCCAGGAGGCCGTCGGCCATCCGCTGGATCTGCTCGTCCGTGGTGCCCTCGTGGAAGCGCAGGGAGATCACGTGGTGGAGCATCATCGGCCTCTGCGCGGGATGCTGACCGTCTTGGACTGTGTGAAGGAGAGGATCTCCTCGAGGCTCTCCTCCTTGCCCAGGCCCGAGGCCTTGACACCGCCGAAGGGCAGTCCGGGGAAGTGACGCGAGGAGTCGTTGATCCACACGTATCCGGCCCGCAGATCCTCGGCGAACCGGTGCGCCCGGTCGACGTCCTGCGTCCACACGCTGGCGGTCAGGCCGTAGCGGACGCCGTTGGCCGTCTCGACCGCCTCGTCGTCGGTGTCGAAGGTGAGCACCGAGAGCACCGGACCGAAGATCTCCTCTTGCGCGATCGTCATGGCGGGCGTGACGCCGGAGAACACGGTAGGCTCGATGAACAGGCCTTCGGGCAGGTGAGCGGGGCGGCCACCACCGGTGGCGACGACGGCTCCCTCCTCACGGCCGATGCCGATGTAGCGGCTGACCCGCTCGAAGTGCTCGCGGGAGACGAGTGCGCCCATCTGGGTGGACTCGGAGACCGGCACGCCGACCTTGATCTGCTCGACGAGCTCGACGACGCGCGCCAGTACCTGGTCGGCGATCGACCGGTGCACCAGGAGCCGCGAATTCGATCCGCAGGACTCGCCCTGGGTGGCGGTGAAGTTCATGCCGAACACGGCGCCCTGGGCGGCCGCCTCGAGGTCGGCGTCCTCCAGCACCACCATGGCGTTCTTGCCGCCGAGCTCCAGGCTCACATGCTTGACGCCCACCCCTGCGGCGACCCGCTGGATGTCCCGGCCGGTGCGCTCGCTGCCGATGAACGCGATCCGCTCGATCTCCGGGTGGGCGGCGATCGCCACGCCCGGGGCCGGGCCGGCGCCGTTGACGATGTTGACCACGCCGGGAGGCAGTACCTCCGCGATCAGCTCGCCGAGCCGGATCGCCGACAGCGGTGCCTGCGGCGGCGGCTTGAGGATGACGGCGTTGCCCGCCATCAGCGGCGCGCCCAGCTTTCCCGCCCCGAAGAAGATCGGGTGGTTGAACGGGATGATCCGGCCGACGACGCCGTAGGGCTCGGGCCGCGAGTAGTGGAGACCGGTCCCGGCGCCCGGGTAGGTCTCGCCCTTGATCATCAGCGCCCAGTCGGCGAACATCTCGAGATGGTCGGCCGCCCACAGTGCGTCCTTGCGCATCGCGGTGACCGAGCTGCCGCCGTCGAGGGCGTCGAGCAGGCCGAGTTCGCCGGCATTGGCCCGGATGTGCGCGGCGAGCTCGCGGAGTGCCGAGGCCCGCCCCTGGGGCGAGTAGCGGCGCCAGCTCTCGAAGCCGCGCCGGCCCGACCGTACGGCGGCTTCGACGTCTGCCTCACCGCCGTCGGCGACCTGCGCCAGGGGGAGCTCGGTGGCCGGGTCGATCGTGGTGAAGGTCGCTCCGCTCGCGGCCGGGCGCAGCTCGTTGTCGATGAGCAGACCCCAATCGCGGGAGCGGATCGCCTCGAGCGTCGCCCGGTGCGGCGCGTACTCGTCCGAGTAGGGCGTCGTGGCAGTGGTTGACATGGCCTTCCTCGTCACTTCTGGGTGTTCGTCCCGACCGCGGTGAGCCGCGCGCGCAGCTCGCGCCAGCGCTCTGCGCACTGGGCGGACGCGGCGGCGTACTCCTCCGGCAGGTGGTGGTACGGGGACCGGGAGGGGCCGGGCCGGCAGTAGCCGGCGGCGGCGATGCGGGCCTTCTCGATCTGGGTGTTGTAGGAGGCGAAGACCTCCTGGTCGGCGAAGAGGTGCGCCAGCGGCTCGTTGGCCCACGCGATGTCGGCCGCCGCCTTGCCGGCGGCCTCCGCGTCGCCACGCGTCAGCGCCTCCATCAGGGCGATCGAGGGCTCGGGTCCCATCCCCGCGGCGGTGGCCCAACAGGCGGTGGTGGTTTCGGGCGCACGTGCGGCGAAGTCGTGCACGACCATGTCGCTCGGGACGAAGTTCACCTTCTCCCCCGTGGCCTCCAGCATGCGGTCCAGGTGCGGCGCCCGGGACACCTTCGCCGAGGTGACGGTGGGCGCCTCGGCGGACACCCCCTGCCAGAACTCGACGGGGAACGTGTAGCGGAAGGCACGGGCGTTGGCATAGACCATGAGCGCGAGATCGGGGAACGCCTCGCTGGCCTGGGCGAAGTAGTCCACCGCCATCTCGGTGGTCAGCGGCTGCCACATGGGCAGGCCGAGGAGGGCGCCCGTGGCGCCGGAGCCCGCCACCTTCCGCAGCCGACGGGCCGTGCCATGGCCGCCCGCACCGGTCGCGCCCACGAACGTGGGCACCCGGCCGGCGACCGCCTCGACGACCGTGTCGACGACGACGTCGAAGTCCTCCTCGCTCAGGGCCGGGCACTCGCCCGTCGTGCCCAAGGCGATGATCCCGGAGACTCCGTCGCGCACGAGCCGGTCCACGACCCGGGCCGTTTCGTCGACATCGACGGTGTTCCGGGCGTCGAGCCGCTCGGCGCCGGGCAGCGCCGGGGTCGGGATGATGCCGTACATGCCGTTGATCTCCGCCGCGGTGATCACGGTCGGGCTCCCTGCCCGGCGGCCGGGCGGGCCGTCTGCTGCTTGGTCGACATCGACACTCCTTCTCACACGCCCTGCGGCGTGCTTCGCAGGTGTTCTTTCGGTCGCTCGCAGAGCGACCAGGTCACTTCGTGAAGTTCGGTGGCGGCGGGCCGGCGTACCCCCAGGTGTCGCCCTTCCACTCCTCGCCCCAGAACCTCGCCTCCAGCGGGCCCGCCATCTCCTCCTCGACCTGCTCGAGCTCGGCGTAGTACTCGATGAACACGCCTGCCGGGTCGGCGTAGTAGGTGAAGATGTTGCCCCCGGGCCCGTGACGCCCGGGACCCCACACGCAGGCCGTTCCCTCACGGGTGAGCGCGCCGAGTGCCGTCATGACGCTGTCCATCTCGACGAGGTCGAACGCGATGTGCTGGACGCCGGTGCGCTCGGAGTCGCAGACGGCGAGGCTGTGGTGATCGCGGTTGCAGCGCATGAACGACATGCCGCGCGCGGTCCGGTCACTCACCTTCAGCCCGAGCGCCCCGTAGAAGCGCTCCAGTACCGCTCGCTGGGGGGAGTTGAGGACCACGTGGCCGAGCTTGCGGGGCGCGACGATCCGCGCCTGGTGGCTCTCCTCGGTGAACTCCGCCCCGTACAGCAACTGCACCACATTGCCGTCCGGGTCGCGGACGGCCGCACCGGCCTGGTGGCCGGGTCCGACGGCCTCCCCGGGCTCACGCTCCACCTGGCCGCCCGCGGCCACGGCCGCCTCGACGGCCCCGTCGAGGTCGGCACGGGTCGCGACGTCGAAGGAGATGTGCACGAGCTCGCCCCGTTCTGCCCCGGCGGGCGCCTGTTCGAGGGAGAGGCCGTGGTGCGCGGACGTCAGCGTGCGGAAGTACCGACGCCGGGAGTCGCCGTCGCCGTTGACGGCTGCCAAGCCCCAGCGGTCGATGTAAAAGTCCTCCGTCCGGTCAAGGTCGGGCACCGCTAGGGCGATGTTGTTGAGGGTTTGCACACGGACCATGGGAAGCCTCCGGTTCGGGCTCTGCGGAAAGGCGCACGGCGGGGGCCGGGAACCTTCCTTCACAGGCGGCCCCGGGGACTCAGGGGCCGCCTCTGGACCACGTCAGTGGTTGCGGACGAAGTCGGCCACGAGCCGGTTGAACTCGTCGGCGTGCTCGAGCTGGGCCCAGTGGCCGCAGCGGTTGATGATGTGCGCCCGCGAGTCGGGGATGCCGGCCGCCAGGAAGAGCGCGGTCTCGAAGGAGACGACCCGATCGTCGCGGCCGTGGATCAGCAGCGTCGGCGCCGAGATCTCCGGGAGCCGCCTCGGGTCGGCCCAGATCGTGATCGGCGCCTTGGGTCCGTGCTTGGCGACGTTCGCGAGATGCTCCGGGCGTTTGGCCACGGCGGCCGAGCGCTGCTCGGACAGCTCGGGGGTGGCGAACCGCTCCTTGTCGTAGACCATGATCTCGACCAGCCGCATCATCTGCTCGGGGCTGTGGTCGGCGTAGCTCCTGGCCATGACCTTGAGCCCCTCGGTCGGGCCGCCGCCGGCACCGAAGAGGATGGGCTTCATCTGGATCGGGGCGCCCATGGTGATCAGGTGGGACACGCGCTCGGGCCGCTCGATCGCCATCCGCAGCGACGCGTGTCCGCCCATCGAGTTGCCGACGAAGGCGGCCTTGTCGATGCCGAGCGCGTCGAGGAGCTCGCAGATCACCTCGACGTGGTCGTAGGTCGCGAAGTCGGCCTCGTCGGACTGGCCCCAGCCCGGCAGGTCGGGGGCGATCACCCGGAAGCCGGCCGCGGCGATGGGCTCGATGTTCGGGTTGTAGTTGCTCCAGCCGGTGGCGCCGGGACCGCCGCCGTGCAGCAGGAGGACAGGGTGGCCGTCGGCCGGGCCGGCCTCGTTGTAGTGGATGTTCCAGCTCTTGGTCCGGACGTCCTTGGCGACGTCCGCTTCGGTGAGAGCCATCAGCGGGCACCTTCCGGGGGCATGTTGGTGAAGGGGGCTTGGCCGAGCAGGCCGTGAACCATCTCCGGCGGACGGTGGCCCCAGCTGCTGAGCTTGCCGAGGGTCTCGACCTGCCAGGTCTCGTCGTCGATGAGCAGCCCGCCCCAGCCGTACTCGACGGAGAAGCCGGAGGGGGTACGGACGTAGAAGCTGAACATGCGGTCGTTCGGGTGCATCCCGAGCGTCATCTCGAACGGCTGCTTGGCGTCCATGCACCGGTCGTAGGCCATGCCCACGTCGCGGATGTCGCTGACCTCGACCATGAAGTGGTGCATCTTCTTCGGGTGCGGCATGTTGCCGAAGGCCACGGAGTGGTGGCGCGGGTTGCAGTGCAGGAAGACGACGTCGGCGACGATCCCGGGAGCGACCTCTTCGACGATGAAGTCGCTGATCCTGAAGCCGAGGATGTCCATGTAGAAGGCGAGGTACTCCTCGCGGCCGACGCCCTTGGACACCAGCACCTCGTGGCCCGCGCCGCCGGAACCGGTGACGAACTCGCCGAGCAGGGCGTCCGACCGGAAGGGAGTCTCGGCGTCGGCGAAGCCGGTGACCAGCTCGAGCCGGTTACCGAGGGGGTCGGCGGTGATCACGATGCGGTCGACCCGCCGGGCGGCGGCGAGGGCGGAGCCGCCCTCGGTGACCTCGACGCCGGCGCCGCGCAGCTTCTCCACGATCCGGTCGAGCGAGCTGCCGCTGTCCACCACGTAGCCGGTAGCGGCCAGGTCGTCGGCCGGCCCCTCGGTGCAGAGCCAGCGGTACGCCTTCTCGTCGGTGCGGAAGCCGATCGAGCCGGCGGCCTTGTGGCCGACCTGCATTCCCAGCAGGCCCGCGGCGAAGTGCTCCCAGTCGGCGAGGTCGCTGACCTCGTACACGACGTACGCGAGCTCCTTGACTCCAGACATCTGTTCCTTCTCTCGGGTGTGGGGGTCAGAACGCCGGAACCGCGAGCCCGGCCTTGTCGGACGCGGCGACGAACTTGTCCGGTCGCAGGGCGATCGCCTGGACGCCGTAGCGGGCGAACCAGCCGAGAAGCACCCCTTCGAGATCGACCAGCTCGTCGGGCCCCTGGGTGTAGGCGGTCTTCGGCCGGACGGTGAGGTAGCGGGCGCCCAGCGCGTCCCACTCCGCCTTCTCCTCGGCGCCGAGCAGCGTCCGGGGGTCGGTGTCGGCGCCCAGGAGGACGAAGCCGTCACCGAGGAGCTCGTCGAGCCGCCTCATCAGGCCCACCGTGTCGCCGACCACCGGCTGCGGGATCATCCGTCCGACGATGGAGGCGTCCTCCACCTCGCCGCGCAGCCAGCCCCCGGCGTCGAGGACGGGCGGCGCCATCATCGGTTCTTCGTAGGGCGTCACGGTGTTCTCCGGCACCGCGTTCATCGCCTCGAGTTCCTCGGGTGAGACCTGCTGCTTGATCACCCGGCCGAACTGGACGGCGATCCGTGTGAAGAACTCGACGTTGGGACGGCGTTCGGCCTCGTAGGTGTCGAGCATCGCCGCGTCCATCTCCCCGCGCAGGACCCGGGTGAGCTTCCAGGCGAGGTTGTGGGCGTCGCGCATGCCGGACTGCATCCCCGCACCGGCCCACGGCGGCATCAGGTGGGCGGCGTCGCCGGCCAGGAAGACCCGGTCCACGCGCCAGGTCTCGGCCGCGCGGACGTGGTGCCGGTAGAACGCGTGCTGGTGGATCTCCACGTCGTCGGGCGTCACCCCCATCGCGTCGAGCAGCGGCCAGACCTGCTCCGGGGTCTGGAAGTCGGCCTCGGTCTCGCCCGGCCTCAGCGGGATCTCCCAGCGGTGGTTGCCCGCGGACAGCGCGATGTCGACGACCGGCCGCTCCTTGTCGCTCCAGAAGGTGAGGAGGTCGCGGTCCGGCCACCAGCGCTTGACGCGGCAGTCGATCACGATCCACAGCTGCGGGTCGGTGTCGCCCAGCATCGCAATGCCCAGCAGTTTCCGGGTCAGGCTGGAGCCGCCGTCCGCGGCGAGCGCGTAACGGGCCCGGGTAGTCGTCTCCGCGCCGGTCGCGCCATCACGAGCGGTGATCGTGACGCCGGTGCCGTCCTGTTCGACGCCGATCACCTCGGCGCCGTAGCGGACCTCGATGCCGTCGGTCTCCTCCGCGCAGCGGCGCAGCTCGGCCTCCATCGTCGGCTGGTAGATGCTGAAGAAGCGCGGCTTGGTGTTGCGCGTTCCGAGCGCCGAGGGCGGTTGCTTGGCACGGAGGATCTCCCGGCCGTCGTAGGTCTTCCAGCGCAGCTGGTCCTGCGGCTCGATGACCTTCTCGATCCGCTCGTCGATGCCGAGGTCCTGGAAGATCCGCATCGTCCAGTCGTTGATCGTGACGGCTCGGGCGCGGGCGTAGATGTCGTGGTCCCGCTCGAAGGCGATCACGGACGCTCCCTTGGTGGCGAACGACAGTGCGCCGACCAGGCCGGTCGGACCGTAACCGATGATCGCGACGTCGGCGTCGAAGTGCTCAGGCATGCGGTGCTCCTCCAAGAGTTCGACCGAGCGGTCGATTTCTTGGTGAGGAGTGTCACGGCCGCGGAAGGTTTCGGTCAACCGCCGGATCGGAGTTTCTGGTTTGCAGAATTTCCTTGGCAAACGGGCCCGGATGTGGCTCGTCCGCCCTGCCAGGCGACGTGTTCCGCCGCCGTATGCTTCACGGGTGGACAGGCAGCGGGTCAGCAACCGGCGGGGGAAACGCTCACGCGAGGACATCCTTGAAGCGGCCTCACGCATCATGGGGAAGCGGGGCTACGCGGCCACACCGCTCTCCGTCGTCAGCAGCGAGATCGGGCTGGCGAAGAGTGTGATCTTCCACCACTTCCACACCAAGGGCGGACTGCTCTCGGCGGTGATGGAGCGCGGCATGAACGACTTCTTCAAGGCCATGAGCGCCGCGCACGCCGACCCGCCCGTCGGCGGCACCCCCCCGGAACGGCTGAGCTGGTTTCTCGGCCGTGCGGCCGGAGTGCTCACCGAGCGGGAGGAGTTCCTCCGCCTGCACATGTTCCTGATCCTCAGCGAGGACGACGACGACGCCGAGGCCGAGGTGAAGGAGACGATCGACAAGGTGCGCCGCGAGGGCAGGCGCCACATGAATCACATGATCCGGGAGTCCTTCCACGACGAGGGCCCGGAGATCGCCGCGGCGGTCGCCGACAGACTCGAGTACATCGGCATGGCCGGGATCGACGGCACGTTCCTCGCGGTTCAGGCTGAGAAGGGCCGCTCGATGTCCGATGACATGGAACTGCTGGCCGAGACCATCGCACTGATGGGAGAGCGGCTCGCGGCGAGGCTGCGCTCCGCTGCGCCGACATACAGGTGAACCAGACTTGGAACTCGACAACACGGCCCGATCGGCCCCCGCACTCCGCGGTCGCCCACCTGCCTGTCCATCGATTCCTCGAGGTAGCGGACCAGACCGCGCCACCCGTCAGGGTCGGCCGCCGCGGCGCGGGCGCCGACCGTCATCGACCCCGACCCAGGACTACGACGCGCCCAAGGTCGCGGCCGAGGAGCTTCAGGCCGGGGCGTTCAGGCCGGGCGCTTTGCCGGCGGTCTCCACCTGCGGCATGCGGCGCCGTTCGAGAGCTTGGCGGCCGAGTTCGAGAAGATCGTCGGTCGTGTTGTACTTGATCAGTTTGGCGAGGTCGGGTGACACGGCATCGGTGACGGCGGCCGCGTCCCGCAGCGCGCGTGCGGAGGCCGCCGGGCCGAGCGAGCCCTGTAGGAAGGCGCGTATTCGCAGGGCGACTTCGGCGGGGTCGAGACCGGTGCCCTTCGGACGCGACCGCTCGTACCACAGCCGGAACTCGCTGGCAGGGCTTGTCGTTCGGCGCCGCGGCATGGGTGTTCAGGTACCACATCACCTGGTGCCCGCATCCAAGATCACCATCCAGGAGCGGCGGCGGATGTTCACATCTGATGGTGACGATCCCGACAGCGCTGGCCGAGGCGGGCGCGCGTCGCGAGGGTGAGGCGGTACGCCAGTGGATCGCGGCACTGCCGACGCTGGTCACTCGCTATATCGACCAGTGGGGGTGTGAGCCCGCGGGAACGCCATGGCATGGCGGGATGGCGATCGCCCTGCCAGTGGTGGGCGCACACGGCCCGGTAGTGCTCAAGATTCCCTTTCTGCGTCGGGGCAGCCGCGCAGAGGCTGCCGCGTCGCGTTGTTTCGCAGGTCGTGGCGCGGTGAGGGTCTTGGGATCCGATGACGACGCGTTCGCGCTGCCGGAGCGGGCGGTCATGCGACCGAGGGGATCTTGGCGGCGATGACGTCGGTGCGCACCAGTTCGGGCGGCTTGGCGAAGTGCTCGGGGTTGGCCGCCAGACGCGCCCGTCCGGCTTCCAGGTGGATCAGCCGCCCTTCCTCGTGGGGGAAGGCGTCGACGACCGCATAGGTGGTGGGGCCCAGCCGCAGTGCCATCCAGACGACGGTGTCGGCCTCGGCTTCGATGGCCGGCAGGGCTCCGCGCAGCTGGGCCTCCACGGCCGCCTCGTGCCCGGGCTTGGCCTCGATCCGCACGAAGAATCCGACAGTGATCATGATCTTGTTCCGCCTTTTTTTGACCTGTGGGTGAAGAATGCGGGCATGGCGCCGCCGCGAACGCGACGCCGCCTTACAGTGCCGCGAGGGCAGCGTCGACTACACGGAGCCGCTGGCGCGGTTCCCCTCCGGTCTTGGCGATCACGTTCATGCCGACCACCACGCTCAGCAGCATTCCTGCGACCCCGTCGGGGTCGCAGGACGCGTCGATCTCCCCGTTGCGTCGCGCGCGCTCGACCGCGCTTCGCAGGGCACGCTCCATCCGGGCGAAGACCGCGGAGACCACCTCGGTGGCGATCTCGTCCTTTCCGGCCAGTTCGGCCGCCGTGTTGACCGCCAGGCAACCGTGCCGGAGGGTGTCGTCCGGGACGGCCGCCATCCTCTGAAGAGCGGCCCGCAGCAGCGGTTTCACCGGACCGGGCCGCTCCAGGATCTCCTCGAGCGCCGCGACCCGCATCTCGCCATAGCGGCGCAGCGCCATCTCGAACAGGCGGTGCTTGCTGGTGAAGGCGTTGTAGAGACTGCCTTTTCCGATGCCCAGTTCCCGCGCCAGTTCCTGCGGTGTCGTTGTGGCGTACCCCTGGCGCCAGAAGACCCGCATCGCCTGGTCGACCGCCACGTCCGGCTCGAACTGCTTCGGCCTGCCCATGGCAGGACCGTAGCGATTTTTGTCCTATGGGTCAAGAATAATTTATCGGCGGTGCCGGGCCAGGTGACGCCGCGAGTGGACGGGAGCGATGACAGAAATCCGTCGGCCGGCCTGCTTCCCGCCTGGCACAGGGACAGCGTGGCGGCAGCCGGCAACGCCCCCACCCGCCGATTGCTGAATGAGCGTGGGGGTAAGGATCGCGGGGTGCGGTGACACCGCGGGCGTGCCCCACAACGCGATCGGCACCGCACTGCTGGACGGAGCGTCTTTGGGCGAGGCGGTAGGAGTCGGTGCCGCTCTCGATGATGCGTGCCGCCGAAGGTGTGACGGTCGACGATGGCGGCGCAGAGCCGCGGGCCGGTCAAGGTCTTGGTCCAGCCGCTGAAGGCTTCGGGCATGGCCGGGCCGTTCTTCTTCTCGCGCTCGGTCAGGACCTGGAACGGCAGCTCGAGTGCGAGAAGCCGCGCTTGCGCATCACCGCCCGGATCGACCGCCCACCCCGTACGTCACGGCGGATGGCCGCGTACAGCGCAGCCTTGGACTGCCGTGCCATCCAAGCCCCCTCACGGTGGGCGACGCAGTCGATACCCAATCGCGAGTCCCTGGGGTGTTGCTGAAACTCACCAACCGGCATCCTCGTCGGCGTCCAAGTCGTCTGTGTCCAAACTGGGCGCAGGCGTGCAGCAGATCGGGTCGTGGCTGGTGGTCGAGGTGACCGGCGAACTGGACCTGGCCACCGCTCCGGGGTTGCTCACCCAGGTCGGCCGGCTGATCGCGTTGACGACGTCGCCGTGTATCGCGCTGGAGATGTCGCAGATCACCTTCCGCGATTCATCGGGGATCAACGCGGTGGTCCGGCTGGAAGCACATCAACGCCTTCGGCGGGCAGATCATGGTGCTGTGCCCGCCTCCCCGGGTGGCCGAGCTGCTGGCCAGGAGCGGCGTGGACGACTGGGTACCGGCGGCCGCCTGGTTGCCCGAGACGCCGAAGCCGGCTCCGCCAGGGTGAGGCGCCGTGCCGGCTAGGCGTGGCTGCTCGTGCGTGGTGGCGCGGGGCCGGGGAGCAGATCCAGCAGTGCGCTGACGGGGCCGGGCAGGTCGTCCAGCGGCTGGGTCGGGTTGGACGGTGTAGAAGGTGCGGCGGCCGACGCGGGGGCGGGTGCGGGTGAGGTAGCCGCCGGTCTCCAGGTCGGTCACGATGCGCTGGACGGCGCGTTCGGTGATGCCGATCCGGTCGGCGATGTCACGGATCCGGCTGTGGGACTTGCGGGCGACGGCGGCTAGGACGCGGGCGTAGTTGGTACGGATCAGCGATTGGGCTGACCGTAGTCGCCCGGTACCTCGGCCGACTGCAGCGCTTCGCTGGAAACCAAGCCACCCGGCTGCCCCTTTGGAGCATCATCTCGCCTGGCGTCGCTTCTTCCATTCGGCGACGACGGCCTCGACGTGTTTGCGGATGTCGTCGCTGCGATCGGTGCTGCCGTTGATGTCACGGCATGCCTGGTCGTATTCGGCCCAGAGGACATCGTCGGCGAGTCGGAACTTTCGTTGCGGGCTGCCGGGTGTAGGCATGTCAGCCGCTCAGCTTCGCGATCAGCGAGCGCAGGTGAGGTGCTGCGGCGTTCTCCTGGCCGCGCTTCGCCCAGGCAGCGATGTGGTCGCTGACCAGTTCGGCGAGACTCGCTCGCTCGTCGTCGCTGAACTCGACCGTGGTCGTGGTGTCGGTCCGGCGGTCGTATGCGGCGAACAGGATGTCCCCGACCGCCTGTTCGGCCACCGAAGGCTTGCGGTTGCGCTGGGCATGCCAAGCGGCATTGTTGTTGACGACGCCCCAGCCGTGCAGGGCCTCGTAGTTGGTGAGTTCGAGCCTCATGGGCCGGTACCTCTCGCCGCAAGGGTGTGGCCACACCCTACGCGCCGCATGCACCCACGCAGGTGCGGCCGCACCGACCGCGCCGAGAAAGCAGGACGGGCAGGGCCGCTTGCGCGGTCCTGCCCGTCGATGGTCTGCTGCCGGCGCGCGTTGTTAGAGCGCGCGGACCATGTCGGCCTGCATCCCCTTGGGGCCGCGGACGGAGGTGAACTCCACCTTCTGGTCCTCTTCCAGGGTGCGGTAGCCGTCGCTGTCGATCACAGACTGATGGACGAAGATGTCGGCGGTGCCGTCATCGGGGGCGATGAACCCGAACCCCTTGTCGGCGTTGAACCACTTCACGGTTCCCTGAGTCATGTGGTGTCCTCCCTTTGGCGACGGGCCACGCGGCTGCGCGGTCCGGGCTGCTGGCCGTACGCCCGTCTGGAGTGACCCCCAAATGACGAAACGCCCGCCGGAAGAGAACTCCGCGGGCGCTTCCACGTTCGCAAAACTCGACTACAACCATTGCTGCCCACCATACACGACAGCCACCCGAGCACCAGTGGCCTCCCTCACTCGCAGACGCGGAAGCGGCCGGGGCCGTTGCTGGAGTTGGGCGTTGATGCGCTGGGCTTCGGCGAGCTGGTCTTGATGGTGCGGCAGGCCGCGTCCAGGGCAGTGCCCTGGTCGACCAGGTCGCGGGCGCGGTGCGCCAGGCGCAGCTGGTAGCGGGAGTAGCGGCGGTGTCCGCCAGCCGAGCGTTGCGGGACGAACAGCTTCGCGGCGTCCAGGCCGCGCAGGAATCCCGGAGTGACGCCGAGGATCTCGGCGGCCCGGCCCATGCTGTAGGCCGGGTAGTCCTCATCGTCCAGCTTGTCGTCCAGTGCAGCGTCGGCCACTGTGCCGGGCGCGGTGCCGGGATCGTCCTGCATCTGGCGGGGTGCCGGGTGGGTGCCGGGCTGGACCGGCTGGGGTGCTCTCACAGAACCTTCCGTACTGTCGTTGTGCACCAGCAGGACCGGACCGCGCCGGTTGGTGTCGGTGATGTTGTCGTCCGACGGCGCGGTGAAGCCGAACCCGGCGGCGAGCAGGACGTCGGCGATCGCGCCGAGCATCACCGCGGCGATCCGCTCGTGCGGGGCGTTGGGGTGACCCGGGGCGTACTCGGCGTCCAGCGAGTAGAAGACCTCCACCTCGTCGCCGTGGCCGCTCAGCCGGAACCCGCCATCGAAGGTGTCGGGCCACTGCGCGGCCTCGACGACGTCCAGGCCCTTGAGAACGCCTTCTCCCGCAAATTGGTCGGCTGGTCCATCGACTCGGCGCAGACTGCCACGCCGGTCGACAACGCCCTGGGTATGGCCATCCAGAACCGCCGACCCGAGCCCGGGACCTTGATCCACTCGATCATGGAGTGCAGTTCACCTCCTGGGTGTTCACCCAGCGTGCCAAGGCGCCCGGACTGGTGGCTTCGATGGGATCGATCGGCGGCTGCTTCGACAATGCGGTCATCGAGTCGTTCTGGGGCCGGATGCAGGCCGAACTGCTCAACCGGCAGCAGTGGCGTACCCGAATCGAGCCGGCCAACGCGATCTTCGGTTGCCTGTGATCTTCCACAACCACCGACGCCGCCACAGTGCGCTGGGGATGCTCAGCCCCATCGAGTACGAAAGACTCCACTCAGCCCAACTGCTCACGTGAGATTCCAGCATCCTGACCCCACAAAACTCGGGGTACAACAAGGAGTTCACCGAACCCGGTGGGCTTCAGTCATGTAACGGGACCGGCTCAGATATAGCGCTTTGAGCTCCGGTTTGTCGGTTGGGATGGCGAACTTGCGCACTGGCCCATGTTGAAGGTGCGAGGGACACGGCACGATGTGCGTCCCTTCCTGACATGCGGTCGGTTGCCGGCGGTAGCCGCGCCCGTCGGCACTCAAGGCGGTTCTCGACGGTTCGTCAGAGGGTGGGAAGGATGCCTCCGTCAACCGAGATGGTGATGCCGGTGAGGTAGGAGGCGCGTGGGGAGGCGAGGAAGGCGATCAGTTCTGCGGCCTCCTCCGGTTGTCCGGGGCGGCCGAGCGGGGCGGCGAGGCGCTGGTGGAACTCTTTGCGGATGGTGTCCAGGTCGCGGCCGGTGCGTTCGGCCGCCTGTCGCAGGCTTGCTTCCACGGCGTCGGTCTGAATGACTCCGGGCATGACCGCGGTGACTCGAACGCCATATGGGCCGCAGGCGAGCGCGAGGTTCTTGCTGTAGGTGTTGAGGGCGGCCTTCGCGGCGGCGTAGGGAGCACCGTTGGGCTGGGGGTAGCGGGCGGCGTTCGACGACACGTGGACGACTGCTCCGTGGCCCTGTGCGGTCATGTGGGGGACGAGGACGCGGTCGAGGCGGACGGCGGACAGCAGGTTGGCTTCGAGGTTGGCCAGCCAGTCCTCGTCGGTCGCGGCGAGGACGCCGTCGGGTACCTGGGTATTGCGTCCGGCGTTGTCGACGAGCACGTCGATACCGCCCAGAAGGTCGGTCACTGCGCTTGCCGCTTGCTCGACCCCGCCGGGAGTGTTCAGGTCGGCGGTCACCAGGTGCACTCCGGCCGGGACTTCGGCTTGGTTGCGGGCAATGGCGACCACATGCGCGCCGGCCGCGGCCAGACGGCGCACCGTGGCGGCGCCGATGCCACGGGTGCCTCCAGTGACGGCGGCGCGAGCACCGTGCAGGCCCAGATCCGCACTCGGATCGGAGAGCGACAGGGACGGAGGGGTGACAGACATGGCGCTCCTTGGTGAAGGGTGGCGGGGCGGGGTCAAAGAACATGCGACCCCTAACCATCCACGTACTTAAATCATTTAGCAAGCTACACGATTAAGTGAAGTACAGTGAAGAGGTGACCTCGGCTACCTCCACCGCCTCCAGCCCAGCGCCGCTCGACGACCACCGCGACAGTCCCGGCCTCATGCTCGCCCTGTTGGGGCACGAGGCCATGCGTCGCCTGAGGGACGCGCACACCACCAACGGCCTCACGCCACGGCAGTTCCACATCCTCGGACTGCTCCACGGTCGCGGCCCGCTGGCGCAGACCGACCTGGCCGCGGAGACCGATACCGCAGCCAGCGTGCTCGTCACCCAACTCAATCCCCTGGAGGCCGACGGGCTTGTCACGCGCACGCGGGATCCGCGAGACCGGCGCCGCCACCTGGTCGGGCTGACGGAGCCGGGACGGCAGCGGCTGCAAGCGGCGGCAGCCGCGCAGCAAGAGGTGGAAGATGACCTCTTCCGCTCGCTGACCGGCGCTCAGCGCTCACAGCTGACACAACTTCTCGCCCTGGTACGCGACGACCTGACCGACGGCAACGAGCACTGCGCCACGCCGGCCTCTCTCGACAGGAAGACGCCGCTGGGATGACCCCTGCCGATGACGCCGAACCGGTCGCCGCCCCAAGCCGGAATAGCGTCCTGATCATCGGCAACAGCACCCGCTTCTGATCAAATTGAGCACGACCCAGTTGCCGCCGGTGGCCCGGTGGCAGCCCTCGACGAACGCCTCGTCCGGCCGAGCACCGAGGGCGACCGGCCGGTCCGCGCTCCGCGCGCGACATAGGCGAGCCAGCGCAGGGGACAGCGGGTCGCACCGCCGCAGGTCGTCCACCTGTGATCAGGGCCGGATCGGCCGCCATGGCCTTGAATACGTGCGCGGACACCTGCTCGAACATGGTGAACGGCGAATCCTCCTCCGCCGCCGGGACGAGCGCGGTGGCGGGACGTCCGTCCGGCAGCGGCCCGAGGCCGGCGAGCGGCTGCCGCAACACGCCGAAGTCGTTGGACATCTCCAGGACGGTGGCCCGCCCGGAGAGCACCGTCCACCCGCGCCGCCGGGCATCCGCCCGGCGTCGGGCCAGGAGCGTGGTCTTGCCCATGCCCGCCGCGCCTTCCGCGTGAGCGAGCCGGTCTTGCCGCCGAGCCGGAGGTGCTCGGCGCCTTTGAGGGTCGCGAAGCGCAGCACGTCGCGGACGGTGAGCAAGTTCCGGCGTGTTCTTTGCCGGCGTCGGCCATTGGTTCGGCGGCGTGAAGTCGTCCTGCCCCAGGACATCTCGTTGACGAGCATGCGCTGCATGGTGAGCGCGGAGCGCATCAGCGTGAACGGACCGGGGGCCATCGTCGTCTCGACATCGGAGCTCAGCGAGGGCCGCATGCCGAGTTCCTGCATCTTCAGAATGGGCGGGGTTCCGTGTCGGACACGCCCGTCATGTGGATGAAGAGGGTGTCGCCTCCCACCCCGAGGTCCTTTCCGGACCCGCGGTGCCCTGGCGAACGCGTCGACGACCGGCCGGACACCCGCCCCGGAGCGACGTGCGCGGCGACCTGCACGCCCAGCTCGCGACTGATCTTCCAGGCCTTGGAGTACGGCTCCTCGTCGGAGCTGCAGAACTCGCCGCCCATGGCCATGCTCACCAGCCGATCGTCAGAGGGGAACCATTGGTGCTCGATGCGGCGGGCGCCCTCCGGGTATCGGGATTCCGCACGTAGATCGCCTCCGGAGTACTGGAGCACCGATCGCCGCCCGCTGCCGATGAGCGCCTGGATCGACGCGTCGGAATGCTGCGGGGAATGGTGGATCTACGAGGTGTCGAGCACCGTCGTGACACCGGCGTCGAGTTGAGCGAGGCCCGAGAACAAGACACTGATATGGACGTCCTGCGGCCGGTAAGCCGGCGAGAACCGCTTCAGGACGTAGTCGGCGTGGTTGGGGACCGCGCTCGGCGAGCCCGAGGGGTCGTCGAAGAGCACCGCGTTGGCGAGGGTTCCGCACAGCGCCGTCTCGAACTGGTGGTGGGTGTCGACGAAACCGGGCACGACGATGCGCCCGCGCGCGTCGATCACGTCGGCGCCGGCGGCGTGGGTGCCGGGCCGCACCTCGACGATCTTCTTGCCCTCGACCAGGACGTCGGCCGTCGCGAAGTCGCCGACGCGCGGGTCCATGGACATCACCGCGCCGCTTCGGATGATGTAGCGGCGTCCCGGAAGCCCGCGGTCCTTCGGCGGCCGCCCCCGCCGGGCTCCGCGGCGAGACCCGGCGCCGCGGCCGGGCCGACCGTGAACAGGCCGGCCCCGGCTTGGAGCTGGCACCGCAGCCGGAGATGGCTCGTCGACGCCTTCTTCGCGGTGCGCCGAGCGGATCGGATACGGGAGCCTGTGGGCCCACGAGCGGGCCCTGTTCCCGGAGCCCGCGGCGCGGGGCCTGCACGGAATGCCGGGGCCCTGGCCCGATCCCTACCGTGGCGCGGCCGAGCCGCTGATGACGCCGGGCGGTGCGGGGTCCGGAACCGGTGGCCTACGAAGCCGAGACGACCGGATCTCACCGGCCGTGGTCGACCCAAGCCGGTGGTTCTCCGCGCGCCGGGCTACGGCTTCGCGGTATGACGGCGTCGCTCCCGAAATTATGTAGACTATCTACGTAGATTACCTTATCAGCTAGGCTGCTCAATGGGTCGCGGTGGCAGCCGCGTGAACCGCCGGTCGTTGGAGAAGGACGTCGTGATGACGGGTGAATCGACGCAGCGGGCGTCGGATGCCGCGCAGGCGGCGGCCGAAGAACTGGCGATGGTGGTCCGCCGCCTGATCCGCCGGCTGGGTTCCGCGCCGACCGGCGGGCTGACGCCGTCGCAGCGGTCGGTGCTGCTGCGGCTGGAGAAGGACGGCGCGTCCTCCACGACGTTCCTGGCCATCGCCGAGGGCGTCCGGTCGCAGTCGATGACGGCGACGCTCAAGTCCCTGGACGCGCTCGGGCTGATCGAACGCCAGCCCGACCCCGACGACGGCCGCCGCCAGATCATCACCCTGAGCGGCGAGGGCCGGGACCGGGTCGCACGTGACCGCCGGGAACGGCGCTCGTGGCTCGCCGAGGAGATGGACCGGCGATTCGGGCCCGAGCAGCTGGCGACGATCAGCGAGGCGCTGTCGCTGCTCGGTGAGCTGGCGGACCAGCGGCCTCCCGCCCCGGTCCGACCGGCCACCGCCGACGCCCCGCTCCGGCCCCTGTGACCACCACGGCGGGACCGTCGTCACCCTACGGGAACGGCGAACCTCGCCGTCCGCCCACGAAAGGCTTTCACCATGACGACAGCACCGGCGACCACGCTCGACCCCGGAAGCGATCTGTCCCAGGTCCTGGAACTCGCGCAGCAGCTGCGCGTGGACTCGGTACGCGCCAGCACCGCGGCCGGCTCCGGGCATCCCACCTCGAGCCTGTCAGCGGCCGATCTGATGGCGGTCCTGATGACCCGCCATCTGCGCTACGACTGGGAGTCGCCGGACAACCCCGAGAGTGACCACCTCATCTTCTCCAAGGGGCATGCCTCTCCCCTCCTGTATGCGATGTTCAAAGCGGCCGGCGTCGTCAGCGACGACGAGCTGACCAAGACCTACCGCCGCTTCGGGCACCGCCTGCAGGGGCATCCCACCCCCGTACTGCCCTGGGTGGACGTGGCCACCGGTTCCCTGGGACAGGGCATCGCCTACGGAGTCGGCATCGCGCTGGCCGGCCGGGAGCTGGAAGATCGGCCCTACCGGGTGTGGGTGCTGTGCGGAGACAGCGAGATGTCCGAAGGCTCGGTGTGGGAGGCTCTCGACGCAGCCGGCCACCACCGGCTGGCCAACTTCACCGCCCTCATCGACGTCAACCGCCTCGGGCAAAGGGGTCCCACCGAGTTGGGGTGGGACACCGGCGCCTACGCCCGCCGCATCGAGGCGTTCGGCTGCCGCGCGATCGTGATCGACGGGCACGACCTGCACGCGATCGACCAGGCCCTGGCCACCGCCGCCGACGGCCAGGCGCCGACCGTCATCGTCGCCAAGACCGTCAAGGGCCGCGGTGTCGCCGAGGTCGCCGACAAGGAGGGCTGGCACGGCAAGTCCCTCCCTCAGGACATGGCCGACCGCGCCGTCGCTGAGCTGGGCGGATACCGCCACTTGCGCGTCCGAGGCCCCCAGCCGCCCGAACCCGCGCCCGCCCCCGTGCCCGGCCCTGCCCAGGACGTCCGGCCCGTCATCCTGCCTCGCTTCGAGGTCGGCGAGAAGGTCGCCACCCGCGCCGCCTTCGGTGCTGCGCTGGCCGCCCTGGGCGCCCGCCCCGACGTCGTCGCCCTGGACGCCGAGGTCGGCAACTCCACCCATGCCGAAGACTTCCAGAAGGCCCACCCCGAGCGGTACTTCCAGACCTACATCGCCGAACAGCAGATGATCGCCACCGCCGTCGGCATGGCCGTCCGCGGCTACCGCCCCTACGCCACGACCTTCGCCGCCTTCCTCACCCGCGCCCACGACTTCATCCGCATGGCGGCCGTCTCCCAGATCACCATGGCGCTGTGCGGCACCCACAGCGGCGTCGAGATCGGCGCCGACGGCCCCTCCCAGATGGGCGTCGAAGACCTCGCGATGATGCGCGCCATCCGCGGCTCCACCGTCCTTTATCCGAGCGACGCCACGTCCGCGGCCGCCCTGACCGCCGCCATCGCCGACCTCGACGGCGTCTCCTATCTGCGCACCACCCGCGGCGCCTACCCCGTGCTCTACCGCAGCGACGAGACCTTCCCCGTGGGCGGCTCCAAGACCCTCCGCCACAGCGAGAACGACCACGTCACCCTCATCGGCGCCGGTGTCACCCTGCACGAATGCCTCGCCGCCGCCGAACACCTCGCCGCCGACGGCATCCAGGCGCGCGTCGTCGACCTGTACTCCATCAAGCCGATCGACACCGCCGCCCTCACCGCCGCCGCCCGGGAAACCGGTGCTCTGGTCGTCGCCGAAGACCACCACCCCGAAGGCGGGATCGGAGAGGCCGTCCTGTCGGCACTCAGCGCCGCCGGCGCCCACCCCGCCTTCACCCACCTCGCCGTCACCGGCCTGCCCGGCTCCGGCACCACGAGCGAACTCATCGACGCCGCCGGCATCTCCCGCACCCACATCGCCCAGGCGGCCCGCGCGCTGGTCAGGCGATAACAAGGGGGCCGGGGCCTTCCATCAACACGCGAATCCGGAGATCCACATGACAGGTCTGCAGGGACGCCACGCTCTCGTCACGGGCGGCACCGGCGGGATCGGACGAGCGATCGCCGAGGCGCTGGCGCACGAGGGCGCCCTCACCGTCGTGACGGGCCGGGACGCCGTCCGCGGCACCGAGGTCGTCAGCCGCATCCGCGCACAAGGCGGAAGCGCCGAATTCGTCAAGGCCGATCTCGTCACCGGCGGGGGCATCCGGAGCTTGGCCGACGAGGCGCTGGCCGCAGCGGACGGCCGCATCGACATCTTGGTCAACAACGCCGCCAACATCCCGCCGGGACAGTCGTTCCTGGAGGCGACCGAGGAACAGATCGACGCGGCCCTCGGGCTCAACGTCAAAGCCCCGTTCCTGCTCACCGCCGCCCTGACACCAGGCATGATCGAACGCGGCGCCGGGGCGGTGGTCAACATCGGCTCGGTCAGCGGCGTCCACGGCAAGGAAGGCACCGCGCTCTACGGCGCGAGCAAGGCCGCACTGCACTCCCTGACCAAGGCGTGGGCTGCAGAACTCGGCCCCAAAGGCATACGGGTCAATGCCGTCGTGCCGGGGCCGACGGCCACCGAGTTGAACACGGCGCAAATGCCGATGTGGGAACAGGTCACCGCGAGCAGCTACCCCGCCCGCCGCCCCGGCACCGCGGCCGAGGTCGCCGCCGCCGTGGTCTTCCTCGCCGGGGACCAGGCGTCCTACATCCACGGGGTGCTGCTCCCCGTCGACGGCGGCGCCCTGACCCGCTGATCCTTTCAACGGTCAGGGTTGGTTCGCCGCAGAGTGACACGCATGTAACCCGGTGTTGGTGGCGCAGGCCCGCGCCTGTGACGCGCTCGCCACCGCCCGGACGCTGGCGGAATGGGTCGGGGCGGGTCCGGAGGTCACCGCGCGCCGTGGTAGCCCCACCCCGGGTTCTCCCGTGATCCCGGTGCCAGCGCAGCGCCGCGTCCGACCGCACCAGCAGCCGCATCCGCCGCAGCACCTTGGGAAGGCAACCGGTGCAGCAGCGCCGCCACAAACGCCCGGTCCGTCGTAGTGAATCGCACCCGCTTTCCGGCAAGCCGGCGCTCAGCACGGCGATCTGATGCCGCACACCAGGATCCCGGCGTCCTTGTCCCGATCGGTCATTGGAAGCAGACGCAGCACCGCGAACACGTTGGTCACGGTCATGTAGGCCAGTCACAACAGCACAGCCGCCCATCATCCCGCGGCAACCACCTCGCCGCGGCCTGCCCTTGCCACTGATCAAGCTTCGCGTCGGAGCCCCCTGCGCCTCTCACCTGCACGGACGTGTTTTCGGCAGGCCCAGCGCTCCCGGGGTCATCGACGAGCGGTCAGGACGCGGCGGCGTCGTCCTCGGGGGCGAGGCGCGCCCAGACGGCGGCGAGGTTGCGCAGGTCGTCCTCCTCGAGCCGGTCGAAGAAGAGCCTTCGCAGGTCGCCGTGCTGCTGCTTCCACGCCTTGCGCAGCAGCGCACGCCCCTCCCCCGTCAGAACCGCCTCGAAACCGCGGCCGTCGTCAGCCGACCGCCGCCGCTCGATCAGCCCTCGGCGCTCCAACCGGTCGGCCAGCCGGGTGAAACCGCCCGTGGACATCACACGCCGCTTGGCCAACTCGGTCATCCGCATGCCGTCGCGGCCCGCCTCCCCCAGCAGGGCCAGGACGCTGTACTCGGCCATGCTCACACCCAGCGGGGCGAGGCCGGCCTCGATCTCGCGCCAGATCCGATCATGCGCGTACAGGAACCCGCGCCAAGCCTCGTCCTCAAGCTCACTCAACCGCACGGTCGCCATACGGCGAACACTACCGTCCGTCGCCTCGAAACCTGACTGCGCAGGCAGCGGGGCGGGCGATCAGGGTTGCGGTTGCGGAGATCTTCGAAGGGAACGAGTGCCCCGATCGTCCAGCTCGGCGAGGCCGTCAATTCAGGCCGGCACCGGCAACATCCATCGCCTCCTGGGGACGGAACATGCACGGTGACCTTATGCCGGGAGCAGGGCGGCCAGGTGGCGCAGGGAACGGGCGGTCGGGGTGTCCGGGTCAGCGGTCATGAAGACGACCTGCTGGTCGTCTTCCGGGATGGTGAGGATGTCGCAGTTGATGCGGAGCGGACCGAGCTCGGGGTGCGTCATGGTCTTCGTGCGGTGGCCGGGGGCGCATACCGGGTTGGTGGCCCAGATCTGGCAGAACTCGTCGCTGCCCGTCCTGAGCTCGGCCAGCAGGGCGGCGAGGGCACTGTCGCGGGGGTAGCGGTCGGCGGCGGCCCGCAGCCGCGCCACTGCGAACTCGCCGAACTCCTCGTGGCCCGTGGTCAGCACTTCCTCGCGGAGCAGGAAGCGCCGCCGGGCCAGGTTGGGCTGGTCGCGGAGGTTGCCGAGCAGCGCTTCCGCGAGCGGGTTCCACGCGACCACGTCGTAGGTGGCCGCGGTGACGACGACGGCGGTCTGCGGGAGGCGGTGCAGCAGGGCGGCCACGTGGGGCCGAACCGTGCGCGGCGGTACGGCGGGCGGCTGCGGGACCACGCCGGCCAGGCGGAACAGATGTGTTCGCTCGGCGGGTGCGAGCCGCAGCGCGTCCGCCAGGGACTCCAGGATCCGCGACGACGGTCGTGGCCCTCGGGCCTGCTCCAGCCGTACGTAGTAGTCGACCGACATGCCGGCCAGGTCGGCGACCTCCTCGCGGCGCAGGCCCGGCGTGCGGCGGCCGGGGCCGGCGGGCAGGCCGATGCGGTCCGGACGCAGCCCCTCCCGCCGGTCGCGCAGGAAACGGGCCAGTTCTCCTCTTCCCATCTCGTACCTCCCTGGTATCGCTTGTGCCTGGATCGACCGGCCCGCCTGCGGGCACCCTCGATGGCATGGACGACTCGATCGCACTGGTCACCGGCGCCAACAAGGGCATCGGCAAGGAGATCGCACGCCTGCTCGCGGGCGCGGGTCTCACCGTTTACATCGGCTCGCGCGACGCCGCGCGAGGAGAACGCGCCGTGGAGGAGATCGGCGGTGACGCCCGCCCGCTCATCCTCGACGTGACGGACCCGGCGAGCATCGCCGACGCCGCCAGCCAGGTAGACACGCTGGACATTCTGATCAACAACGCCGGAATCTCCGGCGAGGACAGGACGCCCGACCTGGAGAACATCGCCACCTTCCGCCGCATCTACGAGACGAACGTCTTCGGGGTCGTCGCGGTGACCAATGCCTTCCTGCCGGTGCTGCGCCGCTCAGCGCACCCACGAATCGTGAACGTCTCCTCCGGTACGGGATCGCTGACCTGGGCCACCGGCCCACAGTTCCCGCATCAGGGCGCCTATGCGGCCTACCGGTCGTCCAAGGCGGCGCTGAACGCGCTGACCGTCTTCTACGCCCACGCCCTGGCCGGCGACGGCGTCAAGGTGAACGCGCTGGCGCCCGGCCTGCGCCGTACCGACCTCAACGCCACCGCAGCGGCGGGCGGGGGCGATCCGGCCGAGGCCGCGGCGGGTGCGGTACGGCTGGCGCTGCTGGCCGACGACGGGCCCTCCGGGGAGTTCCTGTCCTGGGACGGTACGCCGGTGCCGTGGTGAGGGCGTGATCGGCAGGGCGCGAGGGTGGAATCATGGGCGTGGACGCTTTCGCCGCTTTCACGGTTGCCGTCATCGCTGTCGGCCTACGCGGGCTGCGATCCTCGGACGAGACGCACCCGACGTCGCCGCAGTGCTCTCACCGGATATACGAAGATCCAGACGACTAGCCCCACCAGGGCAAAAACAAAGAGCGAGGCGTCCCAGAGCCAGTCCCAGCCTCCGCGTGGCGGATAGACGTAGTCCCCACCCGTATACACCACGCGGACCCGCTCACCGACGTGGTCAACCTTGCCGCCAAAGAAGATATCTGCGCGTTGAACCCGACCGTTTTCGGAAGTGAAGGGTCCCGACCAATGCGACCCTCCCTTCGGTTCTTTAATATATTCTTCGGCAGCGAAGACCCCGGGCGTGCCGTGGCCGCGCTTCGCCGCCCAGGCCGACCTGAACTCGATGGGTTCGACGCACAGGCCAACACCGATGGCGAACAGGAAAATTGAGGCCAAGACCACCGACTTGGGGCGATCAGGGATCCGGATGCGCCAGGACTTCCTGGCGCTTGATTTGTACGCCTGCTGACCCACGCGCCTCCGCAGCTCGCTGCTGCGTCGCTGTGCCCGACCTCCCATAGCACCCCAAAAGTACACCTGGGGGACCGGCAACGGAACCGGATCGTACGCCACCGGCCGCGCCTGTCGACCACACGTGAAAACTGACCCTCAGGCAGCGGATGGGTTCCAGAACTTAGGACGAGCCCCCGAGGCTTATTTCCGCCGGTATCGGGACAGCCAAGGCGTGCCGCCAGGCGGGGATCGACCGCAAGACCCGCTACCGGTGGCTGGACGCTGCTCCGGCAGAAATGCACCCGCATCCCCCAACCAGATCAACAGATTGGAGACGGGCTCTGAGAGGGCGTTTGGTCCTTATATATGGAGAATTTGCAGGTTCTCGTGCGAGCTAGCCGCGGCCGGACAGAGAGATGAGAGATAGCTGTTTTCGGTG
>NZ_JBEZJL010000110.1:0-29385 GCF_040651755.1 Actinomadura sp. NPDC048394
CGCGCCGCCTTCGCCCGGTACGCCTCCAGGCGCCCGCGCAGCTCGCCCCGCCGGTCGAGGAGCCCCTCGCTGAGACGCAGATCGTCGCGCGCCCGCCCACGTGATCTCGCCGTGCCGGTCCCACACGAGCGGCCGCAGGTCCGCGGGGTCGGCAGGGGCGTCCGGGCGGGCGAGCACGTCGGCGCGGGCGCGGCGGGCGACGCTCACCCGGTGCCGGAAGTCCCGGAAGATCTGGATCTCACCGGCGGCGGACCGGCACTGGCCGCCGATGTAGTCGTAGTCCATCCCGTGCGGGTTGGCGGCGTCCAGCCAGCCCGCCTGGACGCCCCACTCACGCGCCTCGGCGGGACGGGACGGCAGGAGCGCCAGCAGCCCGTGCATCCGCTTCACCCGGCCTCCCACGGGCTCGCGCGGATGCTCGCGGAACCAGGCCCGCGGGTCGGCGAGGGCGCCGTCGAGGCCGTGCGTCCGCCACCGGACCGTGCCGTCCGGCGGCCGCCGCAGCGGCAGCCGCCGCGCCAGGTCGCGGGCGGTCGCGGCGGTGAAGGCGGTGTGCCAGGCCGGGACCAGGACGATCGGGTCCGCCGGGTCCGCGTCGAACGGCGTCGGCGTGAGGAACGGCCGGTCGATCACCAGCAGGGTGCCCGGCCGCGACTGGTAGGCCAGCCCCCACAGCAGCCGCGCGAGGACGCGGGCGCCGTGCTGGTCGGACAGCACGTGCCAGGTCTCGTGGAACAGGTTGGTGCTGAAGCCCGCCCTCGTGCCGGGCCGCAGCCCGATGACCGTGTGGTCGCGGCCGCCGAGCCGGACCGTCCGGCGGTGCAGCTTCATGCCGTCGCCCGCGCCGCGCGCGTTCGCCGGCCGCTGCACCGCCGTCACCGTCCTCAGCCCTTCACGCAGACGAGCTGCCGCAGGTGCGCGACGACCTCGACGAGGTCGGACTGCGACTCCATCACCGTCTCCAGGTCCTTGTAGGCGCCGGGGATCTCGTCGATGACGCCGCTGTCCTTGCGGCACTCGACGCCCGCCATCTGCCGGACCAGGTCCTCGACGGTGAAGCTCTTGCGCGCCTTGTTCCGGCTCATCCTGCGGCCCGCGCCGTGCGAGGCGGAGTTGAACGCCGTCTCGTTGCCGAGGCCGCGGACGATGTAGGTGCCGGTCGCCATCGAGCCCGGGATGATGCCGAGGTCGCCCGCGCCCGCGCGGATCGCGCCCTTGCGGGTGACGAGCAGCTCCTCGCCGCCGTACTCCTCCTCCGCCACGTAGTTGTGGTGGCAGGAGATGACCTGGTTCCACCGGCAGCGCTTCTCGCCGAACCGCTTCGTCACGACGTTCTGCGCGAGCGCCATCATGACCGCGCGGTTGCGGCGGGCGTACTCCTGCGCCCAGAACAGGTCGTGCCGGTAGGCGTCCATCTTCGCGGTGCCGCTGAGGAACACGGCGAGGTCGTTGTCCGGAAGGTCCTGGTTGTGCGGGAGCTTGCGGGCGGCCTCGATGTGGTGCTCGGCGAGCACATTGCCGATGTTGCGGGACCCGGAGTGCAGGACGAGCCAGATCGCGCCCTCGTCGTCCGCGCACAGCTCCAGGAAGTGGTTGCCGCCGCCGAGCGTGCCCATCTGCGAGCGCGCGCGGCCGAGGCCGGAGCGGACCGCCGGGTGCAGGTCCTCGAACTCCTTCCAGAAGTCGTACCAGCCGCGCTCCTTCAGGTTCGGCAGCGCGGACGGGTCGACGGCGCTCTTGTGCGAGCCGCGCCCGACCGGGATCGCCTTCTCCAGGCCGTGCCGGATCCCCGACAGGTCGTCCGGCATGTCCTCGACGGTGAGCGTGGACTTGGCGGCGGTCATCCCGCAGCCGATGTCGACGCCGACCGCGGCCGGGGACACCGCGTTCTTCATCGCGATGACGGAGCCGACGGTCGCGCCCTTGCCGTAGTGGACGTCCGGCATGACCGCGAGCCCCTCCACCCAGGGCAGCGCGGAGACGTTGCGGAGCTGGTCGAGCGCCTGGTCCTCGACGGTGTCGGGGTCGGTCCACATCCGGATGGGAACGCGGCCGCCCTTCAGGGTCTGGTACGGCATGCCTTCTCCTTCTCGACGGGATCCGGACCGTGATCTATGACGCCAGAGCCGCCCACCGCGGTTCAACCGGTTTTCCCGCCGTGGCCGGGTTCATCCCGGCGGGCGTCAGCGCCGCCGCTCGGTGAGGCCGAGGCCGTCGAGGTGCTCCAGCAGCGCGACGGCGACGCGGCGGCTCGTCGACAGCGCGTCGCCGGCCTGCCGCGGGGTGAACGGCTGCGGCAGCGCGGACAGGATCCGCAGCGCCTCGCGGTCGGCGCCGGGCAGCAGGACGACGCCGTCGCGCAGCCGCAGCACCGCGCCCGCGCGCTCGGCGGCGGCGAGGGCGCCGCCGGTGAGGCCGAGCTCGGCGAGGCGCTCCTCGGCCGGCGCGTCGAACGGGGCGCGGGCCAGCTCGGCGCGCAGCCGCTCGACGGCGGCCTCCAGCCCGGGAGGCATCGCCGGACGCTCCGCCGGGCCCGGCGCAGCCGCGGCCGGGGTCTGCTCGTCCGCCGGCGCCTCGGGTGCCGCCGGCGACGCGGCCGCCGGCTCCGGCTCCGCGGGCGCCGCCGGGGCGGGGTCGGGGGACGGGCCGTGCACGCGGCCGCCGTCCAGGCGCAGCGGCGGGCGGACGAGGGCGGCGACGAGATGCCGCGCGGGCAGCCCGAGCCGCAGCCGCGCCGTCTCCAGCGGGACGCCGGGCGCGTCCGGGGTCGCGGCGGCGTGCCGCGCCGCCTCCTCGGCGAGGCGCGCGTGCAGCGCCTCCCAGTGCGCCGGGTCGGCGAGCCAGCCGCCGTCCAGGGCGACGGCGCCGTCCGGCGGCGCGCAGCCCATCAGGTCCAGTTCGGACGCGCGGAGCACGCCGTGCCGGCGCAGCACCAGCGCGCCGTCCGGCCGGTCGGGCCAGGTCGCCAGCTCGCGGGCGCGGGCCGCGCCCGCGTCGCGCCGCACCAGGGTCGGCGGGCGGACGTCCAGGACACTGACGCCGGCGATGGCGCGCCGCTCGGGGTCGCGCAGCAGCGCGGTGTCGCCGATGTGCAGGGCCAGGCGCGCGTTCAGGGTGAGGCGGGCGGTGTCGGGGCCGAGCGGGCGCAGCCGGACGGGGACGGCGGCGGCGCCGATGTGCAGCGTCATCCGGCGCGCGAGCCGCCCGGACGCCTCACCGAACCGGGTCCGCACGTCCACGCACGTGGTGAGCGACCAGCGGTCGGGGGTGACGAGGGCCATGCCCGCGCCGACCCGGCCGGCGTCGCGCAGCGTGAGCACGACGCGGGAGACGCCGGTGGCGCTCTCGCGGGGCTCGCCCGTGCTGCCGATGGTCCGGACGCGGACGCGGCGGCCCGCGGGCATGAGGAGCAGCTCGTCGCCGACGGCGATCGTCCCGGCGGCGAGCGTGCCGGTGACGACGCTCTGCCGTCCGGCGGTGAAGGCGTGGTCGAGCCACAGCCGCACCGGTGCGGCGGGGTCGGGCTCGGGCAGCCGTCCGGCGAGCCGGTCCAGCGCGGCGGCCAGCTCGTCCAGCCCGTCGCCGGTGACGGTGCTGACGGCGACGGCCTCGACGCCGCGCAGCGCGGTCCCGGCGAGCCGGTCGCGGGCCTGCCGGAGCGCGAGCTTGGGATCGGCGACGTCGGAGCGGGTCACGGCGAGCACGCCGGCGCGGACGCCGAGCGCGGCGAGCGCGTCCAGGTGCTCCTGCGACTGCGCCATCCAGCCCTCGTCGGCGGCGACCGTGAACAGCACGGCGGGGACGGCGCCCGCGCCCGCGAGCATGGCCGGGACGGACCGCTCGTCGCCGGGGACGTCCACGAACGCCAGCCGGCGGCCGGAGGGCAGCTCGGTCCAGGCGCCGGGCTCCTCGGGCTCCATGCCGGTGAGGGCGCGCACCAGCGCGGACTTGCCGTGCCCGTGGTGGCCGGCGGTCGCGACGACCTGCATCAGCGCCCTTCCCGGGTCGCGGCGCGCGGGGCCGCGGGGAAGGGCGCGGGCGCGGCGTGCGCTGCGCGCGCGCCGGCGGGGACTGCTTTGCGGGGGTTGTGCAGACGGAGGTCCACGGAAGGCAACCCTAAGGACGCCGGGCCCCGGAGCGAAACCCGATCGGGCCCACACCGCGCGATCATAAATCTCACTAACTTCGCGTAAACCTCAAGCGGCGATGAATCGTCACGCCAGGGGCGCGGCTACTCGGCGGTACGGGACTCACATGCCGCGAGGCGCTCGGAATGCGCGAGGAAGTCGTCGACCATCCGGTGCACCAGCCCGGCGAGCTGAGCCCGCTCGCCGGGCGACCACGCCGCGAGGGCGTCGGCCATCCACTGGCGGCCCGCGGCGCGGATCCGCTCGAACGCCTCCAGGCCCTCGCCGGTGATCCGCACGCGCTGCGCGCGGCCGTCGTCGGGGTCGGGGACGCGCTCGACGTAGCCGGCCCGCTCGAGCCGCTGCACCTGGCGGGTGACGTGCGGCGCCTCCACGGCCAGCAGGACGGCCAGCTCCCCCGGCCGCAGCGGGCCGGGCGCGTCGGCGAGGGCGCGCAGCAGCGGCACGGCGGCCCGGTCGACCGGGACGCCGGCCACCGCGACCGTCCGGTCGTGCTGCTTGGCGCGGGTGAGCATGTGCGCGATGCGGCTGATCGCGCGCTCGATCTCCATGATGTCGCGCGGCGCCGCTGCGCCGGTCTGCGGGTGGGCGGCGGACCGCGGCGGGGTGGACATGTGATCCATTGTACGATGCATTTACTTAACTTAAGTAAGTAGGCTGTCCGCGCACGCCCCCGCTCCCACCGACCGGGACCGTCCCCCAGGAGGCTTCATGACCGGCGCCCAGACGGCGGCCGCCGCCACGACCGGGCGGCGGGCCGCCGGCCCCCCGCGCACCGGCCTCACCCTCTTCGCGCTGGCGATCGCCGGCATGGTGGTGTCCGTCCAGCAGACCCTCGTCATCCCGCTGCTGCCCGAGCTGATGAGCCGCTTCCACGTCTCGGTGACCGCGGTGACCTGGGTGTTCACCGCCTCGCTGCTGGCCGGCGCCGTCGCCACGCCGCTGCTGTCGCGGTTCGGCGACATGTACGGCAAGAAGAAGATGATCCTGCTCGTACTGGTGCTGCTGCTGATCGGCTCGGTGGTCTGCGCCGTGTCCGGCTCGCTCGGCGTGCTCATCGCCGGGCGGACCCTGCAGGGCGTGTCGTCCGCGATGATCCCGCTCGCCATCGGGATGATCCGCGACACCTTCCCGCGCGAGCGGATCACCACCGCGATCGGCATCGTCAGCGCCACGATGGGCGTCGGCGGCAGCGCCGGCATGATCGTGACCGGGCTGATCGCCGACCACACCGCCAGCCACCACCCGGTGTTCTGGATCACCGCCGCGCTCGCCGCGGCCGGTCTCGTGCTGGTCGCGGTCACCGCGCACGACACCGGTGCGCGCGCGGGCGGTCGGCCCGACCTGGCCGGCGCGGCCGTGCTGGCCGGCTGGCTCGTCTGCCTGCTGCTGGCGATCAGCGAGGGCAACGACTGGGGCTGGACGTCCGGCGGGGTGATCGGGCTGTTCGCCGCCGCCGTGGTGCTGTGCGGGGCGTGGGTCGCGATCGAGCAGCGGGTGCGCGAGCCGCTGGTGCGGCTGAACCTGCTCGTCGGCCCGAAGTCGCTGTCGGCGAACCTGTCCTCGACGCTGCTCGGCTTCGCGATGTTCGCCGCGTTCACGCTGATCTCCGGCTTCGTCCAGTCGCCGTCCGACAAGGTCGGGTACGGGCTGGGCGGCTCGGTGCTGGACGTCGGCCTCTACATGCTGCCCAGCACCGTCACGATGCTCGTCGCGTCCGCGATGTCCGGCACCATCGCCCGGCGCATCGGCCCGGCCTACACGCTCGCGCTCGGCTCGGTCTTCGCCGGGCTCAGCTACACCTGGCTGGCCGTGTCGAACTCGCACGGCTACGACATGCTGGCGTTCAGCGCGATCCAGGGCGTCGGGTTCGGCGTCGCCTACGCGGCGCTCGGCACCCTCGCCGTCCAGCACGTCCCGATGGACCAGAGCGGTATCGCCAGCGGCATCAACTCGCTCGTCCGCACCACCGGCGGCAGCGTGGCGGGCGCCGTCACCGCCTCGATCCTCGCCGGGAAGGTGATCGCCGGGACCGAGGTGCCGACGCTCGGCGCCTACGAGCTGTGCTTCTGGATCGTCGCGGCCGGCGCCGTCCTCGCGGCCGCCGTCGCCGTCGTGCACGGCGTCCGGCACCCGCACGAGCGCCCCGCCTGACCGGGGCCCGCGCGGCGGCGGTGACCCTCCGCGACCGGGAGGTGGCGGCGCGGGGCCTTGACGAAAGGCACCCGCGCCGTGCCCTATAGGGGTGCGCCCCGAAACGCGGATCGGGGCCGGCCGACCGCAACCGGGAGGACGAACATGGGCGCCTACGCGGCCGCGTACGAACGCAGCATCGCCGACCCGACCCGGTTCTGGGGCCTGGCGGCGCGGGACGTGCGCTGGCTCGTCCCGCCGGACCGCGTGCTGGACGACGGCGCCCCGCCGTTCTACCGCTGGTTCACCGGCGGCGAGCTGAACACCTGCGACAACGCGCTGGACCGGCACGTGGACGAGGGGCGCGGCGACCAGCCGGCGCTGATCTACGACAGCCCTGTCACCGGCACGGTCCGCAGCTACACCTACCGCGAGCTGACCGACCTCGTCGCGCGGTTCGCCGGGGCGCTGCGCGCGCAGGGCGTCGACCGGGGCGACCGGGTCGTCATCTACCTGCCGATGATCCCCGAGGCCGTGATCGCGATGCTGGCGTGCGCGCGGCTCGGCGCGGTGCACTCGGTGGTGTTCGGCGGGTTCGCGGCGCGGGAGCTGGCGGTCCGCATCGACGACGCGCGCCCGAAGGCGGTCGTGTCGGCGTCCTGCGGGATCGAGGCCGGCCGGGTCGTCCCCTACAAGCCGCTGCTCGACGAGGCGCTGGAGCTGGCGAAGCACAAGGTCGAGCGGTGCGTGATCCGGCAGCGCGAGCAGCTGCACGCCGACCTCGTCCGGCCGCGCGACGTGGAGTGGGACGAGGCGGTCGAGGCCGCCCGCCCGGTCGAGTGCGTGCCGGTCGCCGCCACCGACCCGCTGTACATCCTCTACACCTCCGGCACGACCGGCCGGCCGAAGGGCGTCGTCCGCGACAACGGCGGGCACGCGGTCGCGCTGCGCTGGTCGATGGAGAACGTGTTCGGCGTGGGCCCGGGCGACGTGTTCTGGGCCGCGTCCGACGTCGGCTGGGTCGTCGGGCACTCCTACATCGTGTACGCGCCGCTGCTCACCGGCTGCACGACCGTCCTCTACGAGGGCAAGCCGGTCGGGACGCCGGACGCGGGCGCGTTCTGGCGCGTCGCCGCGCAGCACCGCGTCAAGGTGCTGTTCGCCGCGCCGACCGCGATCCGGGCCGTCAAGAAGGAGGACCCGGACGGCGCGCTGCTCGCCGGGCACGACCTGTCGGCGCTCGACACGCTGTTCCTCGCCGGGGAGCGCCTCGACCCCGACACCTACCACTGGGCGTCGCGGGTGCTGGACCGGCCCGTCATCGACCACTGGTGGCAGACCGAGACGGGCTGGCCGATCGTGGCGAACCTGCGCGGGCTGGAGCCGATGCCCGTCAAGCCCGGGTCGCCGTCGGTACCGGTGCCCGGGTACGACGTGAAGGTCCTCGGCCCGGACGGCGCGTCCGTCCCGCCCGGCACCGACGGCGACATCGCGATCCGGCTGCCGCTGCCGCCCGGCACGCTGCCGACGCTGTGGCAGGACGACGAGCGGTTCGTGGAGTCGTACCTGACCCGCCATCCGGGCCACTACCTGACCGGCGACGGCGGCCACGTCGACGAGGACGGCTACGTCTGGGTGATGGGCCGCACCGACGACGTGATCAACGTGGCCGGGCACCGGCTGTCGACCGGGACGATGGAGGAGGTCATCGCCGCGCACCCGGCCGTCGCCGAGTGCGCGGTCATCGGCGTCGAGGACCAGCTGAAGGGCCAGGTCCCGCGCGGTTTCGTCGTGCTGAAGAGCGGCGCCGGCGCCGATCCGGACGAGCTCGCCGCCGAGCTGGTGCGGATGGTGCGCGAGCAGGTCGGCCCGGTCGCGGCGCTGAAGCGGGTCGAGGTCGTCGCGGCGCTGCCGAAGACGCGGTCCGGCAAGATCCTGCGCGGCGTGATGCGGGGCATCGCCGACGGCAAGGACGTGACGGTGCCGTCCACGATCGAGGACACGGCGGTGCTGGACGAGCTCCGCCCCGTCCTGCGCCCACCGGCGCCCTGACGCGCGCCGGCCCGGCGCGGGGCGTGCGGGCTAGCGGTGGCTCTTCGGCGGCCACAAAGCGGCGACCAGGCAC
This sequence comes from Actinomadura sp. NPDC048394, assembly GCF_040651755.1. Taxonomy (NCBI): domain Bacteria; kingdom Bacillati; phylum Actinomycetota; class Actinomycetes; order Streptosporangiales; family Thermomonosporaceae; genus Actinomadura; species Actinomadura sp. NPDC048394. The sequence goes on from NZ_JBEZJL010000110.1 coordinate 8,407, forward strand.
ACTCCGAGAACGGCGACGCCGACCTGGAAGATCGTCTCCCAGAAGTTCCAGCCGGACGTGCGGAACCCGACCATCGCCGACAGGCCCGTCCCGGCGAAGGCGGCGACGACCCCGACGGCCACGGTCGCCCACCAGGGCATGCTCTGCCGGCCCGGCACGATCAGCCGGCCCAGCGCCCCGACCACGGCGCCCAGGACGACGGCGGAGACGATCCCCCCGATGGTCACACCCCCGCCCCTACCCGGCCCCCGCCCCTCTATCGCGCCGGCGCGCGGCGGGTCAGCGGACGATGAGGTGGTGGCGGCCCAGCGGGGCGAGTTCGCCGATCACCGGGGCGCCGGGGATCTCGCCGGCCACCAGCAGCCCGCCGGAGGTCTGCGCGTCGGCGAGCAGCAGCCGCTCCTCCTCGGCGATCCGCCGGAACTCGGTGTGCGGGGACACCCAGGCGAGGTTGCGGCGGGTGCCGCCCGGCACGAAGCCGTCGCGGACGGCGGCGCGCGCCCCGTCCAGGTACGGGACGGCGGCGGCGTCCACAACGGCGGTGACGCCGCTCGCGCGGGCCAGCTTGTACAGGTGCCCGAGCAGCCCGAAGCCGGACACGTCGGTGGCGCAGACGGCGCCGCGCTCCAGCGCGGCCACCGCGGCCGCCGCGTTCAGCGCCGTCATCGTCTCGACCGCCTCGGGGAACACCTCGCCGGTCGCCTTGTGGCGGGCGTTGAGGACGCCGAGGCCGAGCGGCTTGGACAGCGACAGCGGGACGCCCGCCCGGCCGGCGTCCAGCCGCAGCAGCCGGTCGGGGTCGGCGACGCCGGTCACCGCGAGGCCGTACTTGGGCTCGGGGTCGTCGATGCTGTGCCCGCCGGCGATCGGGCAGCCGGCGAGGTCCGCCACGTCCCGGCCGCCGCGCAGCACCTCGCGGGCCAGCTCGGCGGGCAGCGCGTCGCGGGGCCAGCCGAGCAGGTTCAGCGCCATGAGCGGCTCGCCGCCGACGGCGTACACGTCCGACAGGGCGTTGGCGGCGGCGATCCGCCCCCAGTCGTAGGCGTCGTCGACGACGGGGGTGAAGAAGTCGGCGGTGGACACCACCGCGCGGCCGCCCGCGACGCGCAGCACGGCCGCGTCGTCCCCGTCCGTGCCGCCGATCACCAGGGCGTCGCCGCCGCCGGCGAGGCCGGCCACGATGCGCTCCAGCTCGCCGGGCGGGATCTTGCACGCGCAGCCGCCGCCGTGGGCGTACTGGGTGAGGCGGGCTGCTCGGGCGAGACGGTTCACCAGGAGATTTAACGCACAACTACCACAAATGATCAACAAACGGACGGTACGGGTCCGGTCACCCAGGGATCGCCTCGCCCCCGACCAGCGGAAAATGCCCGAGGGGCTTGTCCGAACGACGTTCGGCATGATGCGATCCTGTTCTGCAAGTCATCACTTACTCAAGGGGCGCCACATGGGGATCGAGGAGCAGCGGGACGAGCTGGACCGGGCCGTCGAGGGGCAGACGGTCTGCACCTGCCTCGCCGCCACCGCCGCGGAGCACGGGGACGAGCCGGCCTACTCCGACCGGATCGACGGGCAATGGCGGACCCTGACCTGGGCCGAGACGCGGACCCGGGCCCTGGAGACCGCCGCCGGGTTCGCCGCGCTCGGGCTCGAGCCGGGCGACGTGGTCGCGCTGATGATGCCCAACCGGTCCGAGCACGTGCTCGCCGACCTCGGCGCCGTGCACGCCGGCGGCGTGCCGACGACCGTCTACGCGACCCTCGCGCCCGACCAGGTCGCCTACGTGGCCGGCCACTGCGAGGCCAGGTACGCGGTGCTGGACGGCGCCGACCAGCTCGCCCGCTGGCAGCCCGTCCTCGACCGGCTGCCGCACCTGCGCAAGATCGTCGTGGTGGACGCCGCCGCCTGCCCGGCCGACGACGACCGCTACCTGAGCTGGGACACCTTCACCGCGCTCGGCCGCGGCGAGCTGGCCGCCGACCCGGCCGCGATCGACCGCCGCTGGCAGGCCGTGAAGCCCGCGGACACCGTCACCCTGCTCTACACCTCCGGCACCACCGGCGACCCCAAGGGCGTCCTGATCACCCACTCGATGGTGCTGCACGAGGCCGCGATGGTGCAGCGCAGCTCGGTGCTGCCCGACCGCCCGTCCGGCGTCTCCTACCTGCCGTTCGCGCACATCGCCGACCGCGTCCTCAGCTACTACCTGCCCGTCCGGCTCGCCGCGCACGTCCACTTCTGCCCGGACCCCGCGCAGCTCACCACCGTGCTGGCCGAGGTGCGGCCGCACTCGTTCTTCGGCGTCCCGCGCGTCTGGGAGAAGATCATGGCGGGCATCCAGGCGGTGCTGTCGGCCGAGCAGGACCCGGCGAAGAAGGCCGCCGTCGCCGCCGCCCTGGACGCGGGCCGCGCCTACGTGTCCGGCCAGGAGTTCGGCAACACCCTCACCCCCGAGGTCACCGCCGCGTTCGAGAAGGCAGACGCCGCCGTGCTCACCCCCATGCGGGCGCTGCTCGGCCTGGACCGCGTCCGGCAGGCCTCCAGCGCCGCCGCGCCGCTGCCGGTCGAGGTCGCCCGGTTCTTCGCCGGCCTCGGCCTGAAGATCTTCGACGCCTACGGGATGACCGAGACCACCGGCGCGATCACCGCCAACCTCGCCGACTCCTTCAAGCTCGGCACCGTCGGCCGCCCCTTCGCCGGCGTCGAGCTGACGCTCGCCGAGGACGGGGAGATCCTGGTGCGCGGCGCGACCTGCACCCCCGGCTACCTGAACCGGCCGGAGGCGACCGCCGACCTCATCGACGCCGACGGCTGGGTGCACACCGGCGACGTCGGCCGCCTCGACGAGGACGGCTTCCTCACCGTCGTCGACCGCAAGAAGGAGCTGATCATCACCGCCGGCGGCGAGAACATCGCCCCGTCGATGATCGAGAACCACCTCAAGGAGCACCCGCTGGTCGGCCAGGCGCTCGCGTTCGGCGACCGCCGCCCCTACGTCGTCGCGCTCATCACGCTGGACGGCGAGGTCGCGCCGGTCTGGGCCGCCGCGCACGGGATCGAGACCACCGACCTCGCCGCGCTCGCCGAGCACCCGCTCGTCCTGGAGGAGGTCGCGAAGGCCGTCGAGGACGCCAACGCCCGCCTCGCCCGCGTCCAGCAGGTCAAGAAGTGGCGGCTGCTGCCCGCCGAGTGGACGGCCGAGAGCGAGGAGCTGACCCCGACCCTGAAGCTGCGGCGCCGGGTCGTGCACGGCAAGTACGCCGAGGCCCTCGACGCCCTCTACGCCGGGTGATCGACTAGTATCGCCGCGGAGGCGCGCGAGCGCCTGGTGGCCTCCGCGGTCTTCAAAACCGTTGGTCCCGAGGATCTCGGGACGGCGGGTTCGATTCCCGTGCGCCTCCGCGAGGACGCCCCGGGCCGCCGGCCGGGCCGATGCGCCGGCGGCCCGCCGGGCGTCACGTCCGGCGTCACGCCCGGTCCAGGTAGCCCCAGGCCCCGGCCACGTCGCGGAGCTCGCGCGGCACCTCGGCCGCGCCGGGCAGCGGCCGGGCCGGGCGGACGGCCCCCGACCTGAGCTTCTCGCTCCAGTCGCCGAAGTACGGGCGGTAGGGCCCGTGGTCCTGCCGGCCGTAGTCGAGCATCGTGCGCTCCCACTTCACGTCGAGGAAGGAGCACACCTCCTGGGTCACCCGGTCCGGTTCGGCCGTCAGCTCCTCGTACCGGACGGTGAGCCCGGGAAGCTCGTGCCGCGCCGCCTCGATGCCCTCCGCGTAGCGGAGCACCTCCGGGACGACCTCCTCGCGCACGGCGTTCGCCCGCCGCGCCAGCACCGACTCGACGATCGCGGCGGGATGGCGGAGCAGGAAGATGTAGCGCGCCCGCGGCCACGCCGCGGCCAGGCGCCGCCACACCAGGGCGTTGGACGGCGTCTTGTCCACGATCTGCGACTTGCCGCTGCGCTCCAGCTCGAACCGGAGGACGTTGTCCCAGAGCATGTACTCCAGCTCGCGGACGTCGAGGCCCAGCTCGGCCATGACGTCGAGGGTGAAGTCGCGGCCGGGCTTCACCCGCAGGTGGCGCAGGTGCAGCTCGTGCGGCGCCCGGATCTCCGAGTGGCTGTTCAGCAGCACCCGCAGGAGGGTCGACCCGGAACGCTGCGGGCAGAGGAGGAAGACGGGCGACTCCACGAGGCGCGGCACCTTCGACGGGGCGATGTCGGCGGCATTGCCGGCGGCCGGAGCGGCGGCGGGCGAACGGCCCGCGGACTGCGCGCGGGCGGGCGGGCGCAATGCCGCCGCCAGCAGATTCCCCCTTCGCCTGAGTCCGGCCCTGACCTGGTTCTTCTTGTTCGAATTCGTGCTCATGACGCGGTGGCGGAGAACATTTCTGTGCGAGAACGATCACGGTGTCGCAGGCGAATGTAGACCGTTCTTTTCGTGAAATGCGCAGTTCGCCCGGGATCCTTAGACAACTCTCAGCCCGCTCTCATCTGCGCGCCCGGACCGCGCGGCGGCCGTGACGGTCCGTGCCCGCGGCGCGGCGTCCGGCGACGTAACGTGGGGGTATGAGGCAGCGGAAGCTCGCGTACGGGATCATGATGGGGACGTGCCTCACCTTCATCGTCCTCGCCTGGACGGTCGTCCGGCTGTACTCCACGCCCGCCGCGATCGGGATGTCGGTGTTCGCGATGATCATCCCGCCGTTCGCGGCGGTGGTGGCCAACTGGAACATCGACCGCACCGACCGGCGCGACTGAGGCCGGGCGCGGCCCGCGGCCCCGTCCGGCGGGAGCGGGCGTGAGCCGGCCGGACATCCCGCAGATCCTCGACCTGGCGGGCATCTTCGTGTTCGCGGTGTCCGGGGCGCTCGCGGCGGTCCGCAAGCGGCTCGACGTCGTCGGCATGGTGGTGCTCGCGGAGATCACCGCGCTCGGCGGCGGGATCCTGCGGGACCTGCTGATCGGCGCGGTGCCGCCCGCCGCGTTCACCAGCCTCGGCTACGTGCTGGTGCCGCTGGCCGCGTCGGCGCTGGTGTTCTTCTGGCATCCGCAGGTCGCCCGGCTGCTGCCGGCGGTGCTGCTGTTCGACGCGGCGGGCCTCGGGCTGTTCTGCGCGACCGGGACGGTGAAGGCGCTCGACCACGGGCTGTCGCCGCTGCACTCGGTGCTGCTCGGCGTGGTCACCGCGGTCGGCGGCGGGGTCCTGCGCGACATGCTGAGCGGGCAGATCCCCGCGGTCCTGTACGACCGGCAGCTGTACGCGCTGCCGGCGATGCTCGGCGCCGCCGTCACCGCCGGGGCCTCGTCCGCGGGGCTGCACGGCGGCGCGGTGACCGCCGGCGCCGCGGTGCTGGCGTTCGGCCTGCGGGTGCTGGCGATGCGCCACGGCTGGCGGACACCCCGCCCCCGCGGGGTGCCCGACTAGCCGTGCCCGGGAGGGCTAGGAGGCGGCCCTCATCGTGAAGTGGACCTCGCTCCCCTTGACCGAGGTGACGGTGACGGTCAGCCGGTGGCTGCCGCCCCTGCCGTCGCGGACGGTGCAGTCGAGCGTGGCGCCGACCTTGCCCTTGAGGTCGTCCGGGCAGGACGCCTTCGCCGGTCCCAGCCCGGCCGACTGGTACATCGGGCCGAACCGGGCGTCGATCTGCTTCTCCACCGTGCCCGAGCTGACGGTCTTCCCCACCTCGCAGCCCGCGGCGGCGAGCGCGAGGCCGCCGACCAGGACGGGCACGATCAGGAACTTGCGCATGGTGCTGCTCCCCGTGATGCGCGGCGCCCCGGTCCCCGTGGGGCGCCGTCCGCAGGTATGCTCCGCCGCCCGGTGACCCGGCCGCCAGGGCACGCCGTCCCGTCCGACAAAGGACGCAGAAGAGGACAGATCGGCGCGAACTTTTTCGTTTCGCGGGGGCAACCGGGGTACCGTTCGGGCATGGGTCGGATCACCGTGCGCAAGCCCGTGCTGCGGCTGGGCGCCGGCGGGACGGCGGGACGCCGGCCCGACACCCTCGCCGTCGAGGAGCCCCTCGAGATCCGGGTGGCGGGCAAACCGCTGACGATCACGATGCGCACGCCCGGCCACGACTTCGACCTCGTCGCCGGGTTCCTGGCGGCCGAGGGCGTCATCCGCGGCGCGGACGACCTCACCGCGATGCGCTACTGCGCCGACACCCAGGAGCAGAACACCCTGGACGTGGCGCTCGCCCCCGGGGTGGCGCCGCCCGACGACGCGATGACGCGCGCGTTCACCACCACGAGCGCGTGCGGGGTGTGCGGGAAGTCGAGCATCGAGGCGCTGCGGACCGACCGCCCGTACGAGGTGTCCGCCGACCCCGTCCGGCTGACCCCGGGCGTGCTGGCCGCGCTGCCGGACCGGCTGCGCGCCGCGCAGCGGGTCTTCGACCGGACGGGCGGGCTGCACGCGGCCGGCCTGTTCGACGCCGAGGGCGGGCTGCTGGCGGTGCGCGAGGACGTCGGGCGGCACAACGCCGTCGACAAGGTCGTGGGCTGGGCCCTGCGCCAGGGCCTGCTGCCGCTGGCCGGTAAGATCCTCATGGTCAGCGGGCGCGCGTCGTTCGAGCTGACCCAGAAGGCGATGACCGCGGGGATCCCGGTGCTCGCGGCGGTGTCGGCGCCGTCGTCGCTGGCGGTGGACCTGGCCGAGGACGCCGGGATGACGCTGGTCGGCTTCCTGCGCGGGGACACCATGAACGTCTACGCGGGCGCCGGGCGGATCCTCGTCTGAGGCCGGCGCGCGGCCGCGCCGTTTGTCATCTCGGGCCGAAAACCAATCGGTAACTTGTTGGCCCGACCTCAAGACACCGGGCCGGTCGCAGGAGTTGACTGCTCCCCCAACGCAATGACGCGCGCGTGCACCCACGCCGCGTCCCGCCCCGGGCGCGCGAAGCGGAGGATCACGGAATGACGAGGCCCCTCACCGGCGGCGGAGCGGCGTCCGGCATCGACGAGCGCCACCCCCCGATCAAGCCTCGGCGGGTGTCCTTCGACTGGTCGGCCACTCCCCTGCACTGGGTCCCCGGCGACCCGCTCGCCACCCACATCATCAACTCCTTCCACATCGTCCTGCCGGAGGGCGAGAAGTGGTTCATCCAGTGCGTCAAGGACGCCCGCCCGCACATCAGGGACGAGCGGCTGCTGGAGGAGATCAAGGGGTTCATCGGCCAGGAGATGGTGCACGCCCGCTCGCACCAGGGCGTCCTCGACCAGATCCTGGTGACCAACGGGATCGACGTCTCCAAGATCACCGACGCGGCGGCCAAGGGCAACGCGGACCGGCCCGCGCAGATGGCGGCGCTGAAGGAGAGGAACCCGCGGGCCTGGCGGCGCCGGCTGCGGTTCGAGCTGGCGGCGGTCGCCTCGATCGAGCACTACACCGCCGTGCTCGGCCAGTGGATCATGGACAACGACCGGCTGGAGAAGGCCGGGGTCGACCCGACGATGCTGGACCTGCTGCGCTGGCACGGCGCCGAGGAGGTCGAGCACCGGTCGGTGGTGTTCGACGTCTACAAGGCGATGGGCGGGCGCTACCCCACGCGGGTCGCGGCCTGGGTGGTGTCGCTGTTCTTCCTCTACTGGGCGCTGATCGGCGGCTCGCTCTACCTGATGAAGCAGGACCCGACGGTGACGAAGCGGGTCACGCCGCTGCGGGTCGTGCGCGCGTATCGCCGGTCGGTCCGGCAGGGGCACGTGCCCGGCATCTTCAAGCTGCTGCTGGGAGAGGCGCCCGTCTACCTCAAGCCCAACCACCACCCGTCCAAGGTCTGCTCGACGCCGCGCGCGCTGGAGTACCTGAAGCAGTCCCCCGCCGCGCAGGCAGCCGGCTACGACCCGTACTAGGCCGGGTCCGACGACCCGGTTCCGCTCGTCCGGACATCGCGACTCGTCCGGACATCGCGACCGGAGGCTCCCCGGAGACCTCCCCCTGAGGGCCCGTACCGCCGCGCCGTACGGGCCCTCGCGCGTGCCGGGTGGCGAGCGTCACGCGAGCCGCTCTTGACCGAGGTTCAAATCGCGCGGTTAATTAACACCGTGTCCAATAATGTGACGCTCGCCCGCACCCACGATGAGGCGGAGCTCGAGCGATTCCGCGACGTCCAGCGCCTGTGCTACCAGTGCGCCGACGAGGTCGCCGCCACCCTCGAACCGGGCGTGACCGAGCGCGAGGCGTGCCGCCGGATGCGCCGCTGGCTGCGCGGGCACGGCGTCGACGACTGGCTGCACACCCCCTTCGCCTGGTTCGGCGACCGGTCGGCCTTCCGGGGATTCAAGATCCCCACCCAGTTCCTCCCCAGCGCGACGCGGCTCGAGGAGGGCATGCCCTACATCCTCGACATGGCGCCCGTCCGCGACGGCTACTCCGCCGACATCGGCTACGGCGGCGTCCTCGGCGAGAACCGGATCTGGGAGCGGCTCGACGCCGACCTCGCCGGCTACCGCGACCTCATCCTCCGGCTCGTCCGCGAGCGCCGCACGTTCGCCGACATCTACGCCGAGGTCGACGCGCTGATCGAGCGGCAGGGCTACCAGAACCGGCACGCCAAGTACCCCGGACGGGTCATCGGCCACCAGGTCGGGATCATCGGCGGCATCCTTCCCAAGCGCGTCGGATTCCCGTTCGGTGTACGGTTCCTCCAGACGATCGGCCGCGAACTGGTCAAGGAGCGCCTCGAAGGCCGCTCCCCGCTCTGGAACGGGGCCGCGCAGTCCCAGCACCCCCCGACGCCCGGGCTGTGGGCGGTGGAACCGCACATCGGCTTCCGCGGCGTCGGCGTGAAGTTCGAGGAGATCCTCGTGGTCACCGAGGACGACGCGTACTGGCTCGACGACGACCTGCCCCACGTGCACCGGTGGGCACGACGGGAGGCGCAATGACGCAGACCATCACCCCCGGCGCCGCCCCCGCCGCACCGGTGCGGCGCCGCCGGGTCCGCGGCGACGGCGTCGACCTGGCCGTCTACGAGCAGGGCGACCCGTCCCGGCCGACCGTCCTGCTCATGCACGGCTACCCCGACACCCACGCGGTGTGGGACGAGGTCGCCGCCCGGCTCGCCGTCCGCTACCACGTCGTCCGCTACGACGTGCGCGGCGCGGGCGCCTCGACGCGGCCGTTCGGGCGCAAGCGCTACACGTTCGACTACCTGATGTCGGACATGCGGGCGGTGCTGGACGCCACCGCCCCCGAGCGCAAGGTCCACCTCGTCGGGCACGACTGGGGCTCGATCCAGTCGTGGGAGGCGGCCTGCACCATGCCGGAGCGGTTCGCCTCCTTCACCTCCATCTCCGGGCCCTGCCTCGACCACGTGGCGCACTGGACGCGCCGCAACCTCGCCCGCCCGACCCCGGCGAACCTGAAGCGCGCCGCCGGGCAGGGCGTCCGGTCCTGGTACATCTACTTCTTCCAGACCCCCGTCCTGCCCGAGCTGATGTGGCTCGCCGGGCTGTCCCGGCCGTTCAGCCGGGCGCTGGAGCTCGGCGAGGGCGTCCCGCCCCGCGACGGCCACCCGGCGCGGACGATGCCGCGGGACGGCGCGTCCGGCGTCGGCCTGTACCGGGCGAACATGGTGCAGCGGCTGCGCCGCCCCCGCGACCGCCGCACCGACGTGCCGACGCAGGTCATCGTCCCGACGAAGGACCTGTTCGTGTCGCCGCACCTCGTCGGCGGGCTGGGCGCGCGGGTGCCGAACCTGTCGCTGCGCCCGATCGCGGCCGGCCACTGGGTGCCGCGCAGCCACCCCGACGTCGTCGCCCGCTGGATCACCGAGCACATCACCGGCGTCCAGGGCGGCCCGCTCACCGCCTCCGAGTCCCGCGCGCTGCGGCGGGCCCGCGTCGACCGGGACCGCCGCGCCTTCGACGGCTCGCTGGTCGTCGTCACCGGCGCCGGCAGCGGCATCGGCCGCGCCACCGCGCTCGCGTTCGCCGAGCAGGGCGCGGAGGTCGTCGCCGCCGACCTCGACCTCGCCACCGCGCAGCGCACCGCGGAGCTCGCCGGGCTCGTCGGCCCGGCCGGGCACCCGTACGGGGTCGACGTGTCCGACGCCGCCGCGATGGAGGACTTCGCCAAGTCCGTCCTGCACGACCACGGCGTCCCCGACGTCGTGGTGAACAACGCCGGGATCGGCATGGCCGGGTCGTTCCTCGACCACACCGTGGACGACTGGGACGCGGTCCTCGGCGTGAACCTGTGGGGCGTCGTGCACGGGTCGCGGCTGTTCGCCGCGCAGATGGTGGAGCGGGGGCAGGGCGGCCACATCGTCAACACCTCCTCGGCCGCCGCGTTCACCCCGTCCCGGACGCTGCCCGCCTACGCCACCAGCAAGGCGGCCGTGCTGATGCTGTCGGAGTGCCTGCGCGCCGAGCTGAAGGGCAAGGGCATCGGCGTCACCGCGATCTGCCCCGGCATCGTCAACACCAACATCACCCGCACGTCCCGGTTCGTGGGGCGCGGCGCGGAGGAGCAGGCGCGCAGCCAGGAGAAGGCGGCGCGGGCGTACGCGCTGCGCGGCTTCGGACCGGAGGGCGTCGCGAAGCAGATCGTGAACGCGGTCCGCGACGACCGGGCCGTCGTGCCGGTCACCCCGGAGGCGCGGCTGAGCTACCTGACGTCCCGGCTGTCGCCGCGCGCGATGCGTCTGCTGGCCCGCTTCAACGCCGGCTAGGTCGCCCGCGCCGGGGTAGGACGCCCGCACACGCCCTAGGGTGATCACCGGGAGGCGGTGCGGGATGGCGGACGCCGTGGTCGTCGGCGCGGGACCCAACGGGCTCGTGGCGGCCAACATGCTGGCCGACGCGGGCTGGGACGTCCTGGTCCTGGAGGCGCAGCCCGAGCCGGGCGGCGCGGTGCGCAGCGACCGGGGCGTCCACCCCGATCACGTCAGCGACCTGTGCAGCGCGTTCTATCCGCTGGGCGTGGCGTCGCCGGTGATCCGGGCGCTGGACCTGGAGCAGTACGGGCTGCGCTGGAAGCACGCTCCGGCGGTGCTGGCCCACCCCCTGCCGGACGGGCGCAGCGCCGTGCTGGAACGCGACCCGGACGCGACCGCCGCGAGCCTCGACGCGCTCGGCGCGGGCGACGGCGACGCCTGGCTGCGGCTGTGGGGGCTGTGGGAGGAGATGGGGGACGCGGTGCTGCGCGCCCTGTTCACCCCGTTCCCGCCGGTCCGGGCCGCGCTGCCGCTGGCGTCGTCGGCACGGCGGGCGGGCGGGCTGCGCGTCCTACGCTCGCTGCTGGCGCCCGTCCGGACGCTCGGCGAGCAGGAGTTCGCCGGGCCCGGCGGGCCGCTGCTCCTCGCCGGGTCGGCGCTGCACACCGACATGTTCCCGGAGAGCACGGGCGGCTCGGTGTTCGGCTGGCTGCTCGCCATGATCGGCCAGCGGCACGGGTGGCCGGTGCCGGAGGGCGGCGCGGGCGAGCTGACCGCCGCGCTGGTGCGCCGCCTGGAGGCGCGCGGCGGGCGGGTCCGCTGCGACACGCCCGTCGCGTCGGTGATCGTGCGGGACGGGCGCGCGCTCGGCGTGCGCACCGCGTCCGGCGAGCCGGTGCGGGCCGCGAAGGCGGTCCTGGCGGACGTCTCGGCGCCAGCGCTGTACGGCGGCCTGGTCGCCTGGTCCGACCTGCCCGGCTCGCTGCGCGAGGACATGCGCCGCTTCACCTGGGACCACGCCACCTTCAAGATCGACTGGGCGCTGTCGGGGCCGATCCCGTGGACGTCGCCGGACGCGGCGCGCGCCGGGACCGTCCACCTGTCCCCCGGCCTGGACGCCATGACCGACTACAGCGGGCAGATCGCCACCGGCCGCGTCCCGTCCGAGCCCTTCGCGCTGCTCGGCCAGATGACGACCGCCGACCCGGCACGCTCCCCCGCCGGCACCGAGTCGGTCTGGGCGTACACGCACGTCCCGCACAAGGTGAAGGGCGACGCCGGCCCCGACGGCATCACCGGCGCGTGGGACGAGCGCGAGCGGGACGCCATGGCGCGCCGCGTCGAGGACGTGATCGAGCGCTTCGCCCCCGGCTTCCGCGACCGCGTCGCCGCCCGCCGGATCACCGCCCCGCCCGCGTTCGCCGAGCACAACGCCAACCTCGTGAACGGCGCGCTGAACGGCGGCACCGCGATGGTCCACCAGCAGCTGGTGTTCCGGCCCGTCCCGGGCCTCGGCCGCGCCGAGACGCCCGTCGCCGGCCTCTACCTCGCGTCGGCGTCCGCGCACCCGGGCGGCGGCGTGCACGGCGGCTGCGGCGCGAACGCCGCCCGCGCCGCCCTCGCCCACGCCTCCCCCGCAGGCCGCCTCCTCACCCCCGCCCTCCGCTCCCTGACCACCCTCCTAGCCCCCTGAACCACGTTGAGCCGTAGCAGTGCAGCGGTTAGACATGCTCGGTCAGGTTGAGGCCCGTTTCGGGCTCGAAGAGGTGGATCGAGGCCGGGTCGTACTCCAGCTCGAGCATGCGGCCCTCGCTCGCCTGCGACCTCGGGTCCAGGCGCGCGACGATCTGCGCGTGCCGGTGCCCCGGCGAATGGCCCTGGAACGCGTCCGCGAGGTGCTCGGAGTCGACCACCGTGCCCGGCTCCAGGTCGATGTAGGCGAACTTCTCCGCACCGAGCGACTCTAGGATCTCCACCCGCCCGCTGAAGGTGAGCTCGCCGCCGTCCTGCCCGCCGTGGCGGACGAGCCGCGCGTCCGCGAACGCCTCCGGCCGCACGCCCATCACCACCCGGTCCGGCGAGCGGTGCGCCTCCAGCGCCCGCCGCATCCGGTCCGACAGCGGGATCTCGCCGAGCACCGAGTGCAGCGCGCCGCCCGAGATGTCGGCGGGCAGGAAGTTCATCGACGGCGAGCCGATGAACCCCGCCACGAACAGGTTGTGCGGATGGTCGTACAGCTCCTCCGGCGTCCCGACCTGCTGGACGATCCCGCGGCGCATCAGCACGATCCGGTCGCCGAGCGTCATCGCCTCGGTCTGGTCGTGGGTGACGTACACGGTGGTGGTGCCGAGCTGGTTCTGCAGCCGCGAGATCATCGTGCGCATCTGCACCCGCAGCTTGGCGTCCAGGTTGGACAGCGGCTCGTCCATCAGGAACGCCTTGGGGTTGCGGACGATCGCGCGGCCCATCGCCACCCGCTGCCGCTGCCCGCCCGACAGGTGCGCGGGCCGCCGGTCCAGGAACGGCTCGATCGCGAGGATCCGCGCCGCCTCCTCGATCTTGGCGTTGGCCTCCGCCTTGTCCATCCGGGCGAGCTTCAGCGGGAAGCCGATGTTCTCCCGGACCGTCATGTGCGGGTACAGCGCGTAGGACTGGAACACCATCGCGATGTCGCGGTCGCGGGGCGCCCGGTCGTTGACCCGCCGGCCGTCGATCAGCAGCTCGCCCTCGCTGATGTCCTCCAGCCCCGCGATCATGTTCAGGGTGGTGGACTTCCCGCAGCCGGACGGGCCGACCAGGATGATGAACTCCCGGTCGGCGATCGACAGGTCCAGGTCCTGCACGGCGGTGGTGCCGTCGGGGTAGCGCTTGGTGACCCCGGACAGAACGATCTCAGCCATCGCGCCGCCTCATCCCTTCACCGCGCCGGACGTCAGCCCCGCGACGATCCGGCGCTGGAACACCAGCACGAACACCACGATCGGCACCGTGATGACGATGGCCGCCGCCGCGATCGACCCGGTCGGGTTCTCGAACTGCGACGACCCCGTGAAGAACGAGATCGTCGCCGGCGCGGTCCGGGCCCGGCTGGACGACGTCAGCGAGATGGAGAACAGGAAGTCGTTCCAGCACACGATGAACGCCAGGATCGCGGTCGTCACCACGCCGGGCGTGGCCAGCGGGACGATGACCCGCCGGAACGCCTGGAACGGGGTGGCGCCGTCCATCTTGGCGGCCTTCTCCAGGTCCCACGGGATCTCCTTGAAGAACGTCGACAGGGTGTAGATGGTCAGCGGCAGCGCGAAGGTGATGTACGGCAGGATCAGGCCCGGCCAGGTGTCGAACAGCCCGAGCGTCCGCTCGATCTCGAACAGCGGCGTGACGAGGGAGATCTGCGGGAACATCGCGATCAGCAGGGACAGCCCGAGCACCAGCGGCTTGCCGGGGAAGTCCAGCCGGGCCACCGCGTACGCGGCCATCGTGCCGATCACGATCGCGACCAGGGTCGACACGAGCCCGATGCCGATCGAGTTGCCGAGCCCGCGGACGAAGTCCGCGTTGTCGAAGATGCCGCTGTAGTTGCGCAGCGTCCACCTGGTCGGGAAGAACGTCCCGTCGGTGAAGGTGGACGGGTCCTTGAACGACAGCGACGCGATCCACACCACCGGGACCAGCGCGTACAGCAGGACCAGCAGGTTGACCAGGCTCCAGCGGGTGATCCCGCCCGCGGTGCGGTCCATCAGCGCCTCCCCGCGTCGGGCGCGCTCGTGCCGAGCACCTTGACGAACACGAACGCGATCAGGGCGACGGTCACGAAGATCAGCACCGACATGGTGGAGCCGATGCCGAGGTTCAGCCCGCCGATCAGGTTGTGGTAGGCGATCAGCGACACCGAGCCGGTGTTCTGCGCGCCGTTGGTGAGCACGAAGATGTCGTCGAAGATCCGGAAGGCGTCCAGCGTGCGGAACAGCAGCGCGGCCAGGATCGCCGGCTTCATCAGCGGCAGCGTGATCTGGGTGAACCGCTGCCAGGCGGTCGCGCCGTCGGTCGAGGCGGCCTTCAGCGTGTCCTCGGGGACGAGCGCCAGCCCCGCCATCAGCAGCAGCGCCATGAACGGGGTCGTCTTCCAGATCTCCGCGAGGATGATGATCCCGATGGCCGGGAAGTGGTCGGTGAGCGGCGCCGACCCGGCCGGCAGCAGCCGCGTCAGGAACCCGGTGCCGGGCGTCCACGCGTACTTCCAGCCGTAGGCGGCGGCGACGGTGACGATCCCGTACGGGATCAGCACGACGGCCCGCACCAGCCCGCGGCCCACGATCGTCCGGTACATCACCAGCGCGATCACCATGCCGAGGACCAGTTCCACCGCGACGCTGACGACGGTGACGAGCACCGTGACGGCGAACGCGTTCCACCAGAAGGAGCTGCCCAGCACCGTCGCGTAGTTGTCCACCCCGATCCACGCCTTGCGGGCGGGGAAGCGCAGGTCGAAGCGCTGCAGCGACAGCAGCACCGAGTAGACGATGGGCCAGCCGGTGACGGCGAGCATCACCACGGCGGCGGGCGCGCACAGCATCCAGCCGAGCCGCCGCTCCGACCTCCGGTTCGCGCTCGGCACGGCGACCGCCCGGCCCCGGACCGGGACGACCTCCGTACTGCTCGCTTCCTCGTTCATGGAAGCACCCCCTTGCTCTGCAACGCGTCCCCGATCAGCCCCCGCAGCGAGCGCAGCGTGCGGGGCGGGTCGATGGCCGACGGCGGCGAGAGCCGCACCGCCGTCACCGTCGACACGTTCTGGTACGTGGGCGTCTTGGGGCGGGCGGCGGCGGTCTTGAGGGAGTCGAGGATCGCCTGCCGCATCGGGTACGCCTTCGCCATGCCGGGCGCCCAGTACACCGACTCGACGGCCGGCGGGAGCCCGTCGCGGATCGCGGCGGTGCGCTGGCTCTCCGGGTCGCGCAGGCACAGCGCGGCCTGGAACGCGGCGTCCGGCTTCGCCGAGTAGCGGCTAACGGCGAAGTTCGCCCCGCCGAGCGGCGCGCGCCCCGGCCCGGTGATGCCGGGGTAGGGCGCCCACTTGAACTTCTTCAGCAGCTTCGGCTTCAGGGTCGCCATCGACGCGTACACGAACGGCCAATTGATCTCGTAGGCGCCGCGTCCGGACTCGACGGCCAGCCGCGCGTCGTCCTCCTTGGTGTTGGAGATCGACGGGTCGGCGGCCTTGGACCGGGCGAACGCCCGCATCGTCCGCAGCGCCGTCAGCGCGGTCGGGCCGAGCTCGACCCGCTGCCCGTCGGGGCTGAGGATCCGGCCGCCGGCGGACGCGACGAGGCTGTTGAACCAGACGACGAGCCCCTCGAACTGCGCGCCGGTGACCTCCCCGTAGTGCGGCTTGCCCGCGGCCGCGAGCCGCTCCGACTCCTTGATCAGCCCCGCCCAGGTGGACGGCGGGCGGGGCATCAGGTCCGAGCGGTACCACAGCAGCTGGACGTTGGTGTTGTAGGGCGCCGCGTACAGCCGGCCCTCCCAGGTCGCGGTGGACAGCGGCCCGGGCAGGGTGCCCTTGCGGGCCTCCGCGGCGTACTGGCCGGTCCATTCGCGGATCCAGCCGGCCTCCGCGAGCTCCGCGGTCCAGGTCACGTCGAGCCCGAGGACGTCCAGGCCGGCGTCGCGGGCGGCCAGCCGCCGCACCAACTGCTCGCGCTGGTCGTCGGCGCCGCGCGGCAGGGTGTTCACGACGATCCGGAACCGGCCGTGCGCCTCCCGGTTGCAGCGCGCGGCGATCGCGCCGATGCTCTCCTGCGGCGCGTTGTACAGGTTCACGACGCGGGTCCCCGAGGCGCCCGACGCGCAGCCGGCCGCCAGCCCCGCGGTCAGTACGGCCGTCAGCGCCGCCACCGCGCGGCGCCCGGCGGGGACGGTGCCCGCCGGGGACGGTCCCCGCCCCATCGGCAGCGCCCTCGTCACAAGCTGTGTTCGACGTCGACGAGGCTGCTGGTGCGCGGGTCGAGCAGCCCGAGCCGGATCAGGTCGTCGCCGGCCGCCGCGTGGATCAGCCACTGGCCGAGCACCCGCGCCCGCGCCGACACCGACGGGACCGTCGCGAGGTGGTAGCCGCGGGTGACGGCCTGCGCGACGATTCCGGTCAGCTCCACTCCGAGGGGCCGCGCGACCGCCTGGACGCCGCCGAGGTCGACGACCAGGCCGAGGTCCTTGTGCCGGTACTGGCGGGGCTCGTGGCCGAGCAGCGAGGCGGCGACGTTGTGCGCGGCGACGCGGGCCTGCCGGGTGGCGTGCTGCGCGGTCGGCGGGCACATCGCGTCGCCGCCGCCGCGCGCGAGGTCGGGGACGGCGGCCGCGTCGCCGACGGCGTACACGTCGGGGAAGTCGGCGAGCCGCAGGTCGGCGCCGACTCGGACCCGGCCGCGGTCGGCGGGCAGGTTCAGGGTGGAGATCACCGGGCTGGGCGTGACGCCGGCCGTCCAGATCGCGGTGCGGCACGGCAGCGTCGTCCCGTCGGTGAGGTGCGCGCAGTGCGGTTCCAGCCGTTCGAGGGTGGTGCCGAGCCGGATGTCGACGCCGCGGCGGCTGAGCAGCCGCATCGCCTCGCGGCCGAGCCGCTCGCCGAGCTCCGGCAGCAGCTTCGGCGCGATGTCGATGAGCGTCCAGGTCAGCAGCGCCGGATCGAGGCGCGGGAACCGGCGCAGCGCCTTGGTGGTGAGCAGCTGCAGGTTCGCGCAGGTCTCCACGCCCGAGTAGCCGCCGCCGACGACCAGGAACCCGAGCCGCGCGGCCCGCTCCGCCGGGTCCATGCTGACGTTCGCCAGCTCCAGCTGGGCGATCACGTGGTCGCGCAGGTAGACCGCCTCGGCGAGGTTCTTCAGGCCGTGCGCGTGCTCTTTCAGCCCCGGGATGTCGAAGGTGCGGGTGACGCTGCCCGCCGCGAGGACGAGCCGGTCGTAGTGCAGTGACACCTTCGTCCCGTCGATCTTCTCGACGTCGATCGTCCGCTCGTGCAGGTCCGCGCCGCGCACCTTGCCCGGCAGCAGCTGGGTGCGGCTCAGCAGCCGGTGCAGCGGCCCCGCGATGGCGCGCGGGTCCAGCACGCCGCCCGCCACCTGCGGCAGCAGCGGCTGGTAGAGCGTGTAGCCGAACGGCGCGACCATCACGATCTCGGCCTTGGCGGGCCGGAGCAGGCGCTCCAGCGTGCGGGCGGTGTTGTAGCCGGCGAAGCCGGCGCCCATGATCACGATTCGCGGTACGGGCACGGCGGGCTCCCTGGTCACCTTGGACGGACCTTCACTGAGTGATCAAGAGACCACATTACGTGACCGGTGATCCACTTCCACGGACCGGGGTCGGGTGAACACGACCTGTCAGGACGCCCCGGGCATCCCCCGGCGCGTCACCGGACCGGAGCCGGTCCGGAAATGATGTACCGTGCCGGGGTTTTCCCGGACGCCGAAGCATGCGACCTTGTCAGGAACAAGCCCCCCGGCGGACGCCCGCCACGGGTCCGAGACCGGCACCGGAGCGTGAACCATGCGGATTCGCGAGATCCTGCGCAGGAAGGGAGACACGGTGGCGACGGTGACGCCCGACGCCACCGTGCGGCAACTGCTGGCCGTCCTGGCCGAGCACAACATCGGGGCGGCGGTGGTGTCGCCCGACGGCACCTCGATCGCCGGGATCGTCACCGAGCGCGACGTCGTGCGGCGGATGCACGACCGCGGCGCGGGGCTGCTCGACCGCCCCGTCTCGGAGATCATGACGGCCGACGTGCACACCTGCGGGCCCGGCGAGGACCTCGAGGACCTGCGGCGCACCATGACCGAGAACCGGTTCCGGCACGTCCCCGTCGTCGAGGACGGGCGCCTCGCCGGCATCGTCAGCATCGGCGACGTGGTGAAGAGCGCCATCGACGAGCTGGAGAGCGAGCGCGAGCACCTCGTCGACTACATCCAGCGGGCGCCGTGACGGCCGCCGGTCACACGTAGGCGGGCAGCGGCCTCGGCGCCGGGGCCGCCTGCACCTCGCGGTAGGCGAGCGCCAGCCGCTCCACCGCGTCCCTGAGGGTGCCGGGCGGCAGGACGTAGGGCAGGCGGACGTAGTCCTCCAGGACGCCGTCCACCCCGAACACCGGGCCCGCGACGACCCGCACGCCGAACCGCTCGGCGGTCTCGGCGAGCATGGTGGCGACGGGCGCGCCGAGCCGCGCCCACAGCGACATGCCGCCGTCGGGCAGGCGGAACTCCCACCCGGGCAGCAGCTCCCGCAGCGCCGCGGCGAGCGCGTCCCGGTTGCGCAGCAGGGTCGCGGCGCGCTCGGCCCGCACGTCGTCGATCCGCAGCAGCAGCTCCCGGACGATCAGCTGGTCGAGCACCGGGCTGGCCATGTCGAACGGCTCGCGGGCCAGCACGAGCCGGCGGGCGAGGGGCCCGGTGGTGCGGATCCAGCCGATCCGCAGCCCGCCCCACATCAGCTTGGACGCCGACCCGATGGTGGCGACGCGGCCGCCGGTGTCGTAGGCGGCGACCGGCGGCAGGCGCGGCGCGTCCGGGTCGTGGGCGAGGTCGGCGAAGGTCTCGTCGGCGACGACGAACGCGTCCGCGCGGCGCGCCGCGTCCACCAGCGCGGCCCGGTCGTCGGCGGCCATCAGCAGGCCGGTCGGGTTGTGGAAGTCGGCGATCGTGTAGGCCATCCGGACGGCGGCCTGCCGCATGCTGCCCGCGACGAGCTCCATGTCCCAGCCCTCGTTCACCCCGACGGGGACGAGCCGGGCGCCGCGCCGCCGCAGCGCGCCGAGCGCGTGCGGGTACGTCGGGCGCTCCACCATCACCGGGTCGCCGGGCTCCACGAGCGTCTGCGTCAGCAGCGTGAACGCGTGCTGCGCGCCGGTGGTGACGACGATCTGGTCGGGGCGGGTCGGCACGCCGCGCGCCTCGTACCCCGCGGCGATCACCTCGCGCAGCCCGGCCAGCCCGGCGGGCTCGTAGCCGGGGCCGCCGCTGTAGCGGGGCAGTTCCTCCACCGCCGCGGCGACCGCCTCGTTGAAGACCTGCGGCGCGCCGGGCGTGGCGCAGCCGAGGTCGATGAACGCCGGGTCGTCGGGCACCGGGTGCGCCTTCCCGAAGCGCGCGCCGGGCGCCGGCTCGGCGGACGACATGCGGACCGGCGGCAGCGCCGTCCAGCTCCCCGCGCCCTGCCGGCTCTCGATGTAGCCCTCCTCGCGCAGCCGGTCGTAGGCGGCGGTCACGGTGGTGCGGCTGACGCCGAGCGCGGCGGCCAGGTCCCGCTCGGCGGGCAGCCGGGTCCGCAGCGCGAGCCGGCCGTCGAGGACGAGGGTCCGGACGGCGCGGGCCAGCGCGGCGTAGACGGGACGCTCGCGCGGCACGTCGCCGAGCAGCCGGGCCAGTTGGACGCCGCTGACGTATCGCATGCTCACACAGACCACTTTCGCATATTGGCCCTGTCTTTGCCAGGCCACTCCTGTGCAGGATAGGCCAGAAAGCGGACATGACTTCACCCTGGAGCAAGAAATGGCCTTGATGGCGCGGCGCCTCGTGCAGCTCTATGCGGGATTGGCCCTGTACGGCCTCGGGATCGCGCTGCAGGTGTCCTCCCGGCTCGGCAACGATCCGTGGGACGTCTTTCACCAGGGCCTGTCCCGCCGGTTCGGGCTGTCCATCGGCACCTGGATCATCATCGCCGGCGCGGTGGTGATGCTCGCCTGGATCCCGCTGCGGCAGCGGCCCGGCCTCGGCACGATCAGCAACGTCCTGCTCGTCGGCGCGTTCGCGGACCTGTTCCTCTGGCTGCTGCCGACCCCGGACGCGCTCGCGGCCCGCTGGACGTTCCTGCTCCTCGGCGTGCTGGCCGGCGGGGTCGCCACCGGCTGCTACATCGGCGCCGGCCTCGGGCCCGGCCCGCGCGACGGCCTGATGACCGGCCTGGCCGCGCGTGGGCATTCGATCCGGGTCGTGCGCACCGGGATCGAGCTGAGCGTCCTGGCCGTCGGCTGGCTGCTAGGCGGCACCGTCGGCGTCGGCACCGTCCTGTACGCCGTGGCCATCGGCCCCCTCGCGCACATCTTCCTACCGGCCCTGCAGATCAAGACCCCGGAACCCCCGGTCCCCACCGAGGACCCACAACCAATCGCCGCCTGACCAGGGCGCGAGGACGAAGCCCCCGCCGGGGGTGTGGGGGCGGAGCCCCCGCCGGGGGGCGTGGGGGGGGGGGGGCCCCCCCCCGGGGGGGGCGCCCGCCCCGGGGGGGGCGGGCGCGTTGAAGCACAAGTCAGGTCAGAAGTCCGAGATCTGG
>NZ_JBEZJL010000111.1:0-28575 GCF_040651755.1 Actinomadura sp. NPDC048394
TATGCAATCAGTGACGATCGAGCTTGGGGCCGCGTCCACCATGGAATTGGTGAACGCGCTCTCCGCCATCGCCACTGAACTCGCCACCAGAGACGCCCCCGAATCAGCCGCCGCCTGCCTGGAACTCACCGAAACCCTCGCGGCCGCAGCAGATATGCAGGAAAGCGCGCTCGCCGGATTCATCGGCCGAGTCGACGCCACCGGAGAACAGCAGCGGTGGGGATTCCCCTCCACCCGCGCCTGGCTCCGCTCCCGCCTCGGCATGCGCGAAAGCCGCGCCAAGGAGCGCCTCACCCTGGCGCGGCAGCGGCACCGCCTGCCTCAGGTGGTCGAGCGGTTGGCGGCCGGGGAGCTGTCCTTCGGCTACGCCACCACAGTGGCCGATTCAGTAGCCCGCCTGGATGACGCTGATTGCGCCCAGGCCGAGACCACGCTGCTGGAGATGGCCGACCAAGGCTTCTCCGCTGGGAAGGTCGCTGCGTTCGGGCGCCGCATCCGTGATGTCATCGCCGAGCGAGACGGCACCGAGGTCGCCCCCGACGAGGACACCAAGCGCGGCTACGCCAAGTCCTGGCTCACCACCACGCGTTCGCTGGACGGCGGCCGGTACGTCAAAGGCTGGCTGAACCCCGAAGACGCCGCCATCTGGGACGGCACCCTAGCGCCACTGGCCAAGCCGGCCGGACCCGATGACCGCCGCGACGTGGCCGAGCGGACCGCCGCCGCGCTCTCCAGCGTCCTGTCCGGCGGACACAAGGCCACCAAGGTCACCGTCATCTGCGACCTGGACACCCTCACCGGCGGGAACGCCCCCGCCCGCCTCACCGACGGCACCCCCATCCCCGCCGCCCAGGCCCGCCGCATCGCCCTCGCCGCCGGAGTCTCACCCCTCCTCCTCGGACGCGGAAACACCCCGCTCTACCTGGGTCACCGAGAACGCTTCGCCAGCGCAGCCCAACGGCAAGTGCTGGAAACGCTCTACCCCACATGCGCAGTGCGAGAGTGCGAGATCCCCGGCACCTTGTGCGAAGTCGACCACGTCAACGGCTGGGCACTCGGACACTCACCCACCGACATCGACCAACTCGCCCTCACCTGCGGATGGCACAACCGGTTCAAACACAGCCACCCCGACCAGATCCAGATCACCAAAGATCCGGACGGGCGATACGTCTACCGGCTCCTGCCACCACCCGACGCCCGTGAGGCAACCGGGCCACCCGGCGGCAACGGCCCGCCCGGCACCACCTTCGGCCAGGCCGCTTGAATACGGCGAAGGGCCGCCGGACCGGGTGGTCTGGCGGCCCTGTTCGGCCGGTTCATCGGGGGTTATGCCTTGTTGAAGGTGTGCTTGGCCCACAGGTAGGACACCACGGCGATGCCGGCGCACCAGGCGACCGCGATGGCGGCGTCGTTGCCGATGTGGGTTCCCAGCAGGAGTCCGCGGATGGTTTGCATGATGGGGGTGAAGGGCTGGTATTCGGCGAACCAGCGCAGGGCGGTGGGCATGGAGTCGGTGGGGACGAACCCGCTGCCCAGGAAGGGCAGCAGCACCAGCGGCATCGGCGCGTTGCTCGCGGCTTCGGGGGTGGAGGACTTCAGGCCGAGCGCGACCGACAGCCAGGTGATGGCCAGGGCGAACAGGGTCAGCAGTGCGGTGGCGGCGACCCAGTCCAGGGCGGTGGCGTTGGGGCGGAACCCGATCGCCAGGGCGATGGCGATGACGACGGCGATGCCGATGATCTGCTGGATGACGGCGGCGACGACGTGGCCGGTCAGGACGGAGGCGCGGGAGATCCGCATGGTGCGGAAGCGGGCGATGATGCCTTCGGTCATGTCGGTGGCGACCATCACGGCGGTTCCGGTGGCGCCGGTGGCGACCGCCATGAGCAGGATGCCGGGCAGGACGTAGTCGATGTAGGCGTCGCGTCCGCCGCCGAGCCCGCTGCCGAGGGTGCCACCGAGGACGTAGACGAACAGCAGCAGGATGATCACCGGGGTGATGACCAGCTGGACGGTCATGGAGGGGTAGCGGATCAGGCGCTTGAGCTGCCGGCCGACCATGGTGCGCGAGTCGCGCACGGCCAGGGACAAGGTGTTCATCGGGCGGTCTCCTGCTTCTGCTCGTCGTGGTGGGGCTGGCCGGTGAGGGTGAGGAAGACGTCGTCGAGGTCGGGGGTGTGGACGCTGAGGTCGGCGGGTTCGATGCCGGCCGCGTCGAGCCGGGTGAGCAGGTCGCGCAGGGAGGCCACGCCGCCGTCGGAGGGGACCTGCAGGGTGAGCCGGTCGTCGTCGGAGGGGTCGATGAAGCCCTGCCCGAGCGCGGTGAGGGCGCCCTTGAGGGTGTCGTCGTCGGTGAAGCGCAGCGACACGTGCCCGCCGGGGATGAGGCGTTTGAGGTCGTCGGCGGTGCCTTCGGCGATCAGCTGGCCGTGGTCCAGCAGGGCGATGTGGTCGGCGAGTTCGTCGGCTTCTTCGAGGTATTGGGTGGTGAGGAAGATGGTGACGCCGTCGGCGACCAGTTCGCGGACGATGCCCCACATGGCGCGGCGGCTGCGCGGGTCCAGCCCGGTGGACGGCTCGTCCAGGAAGATCAACCGCGGGTCACCGACCAGCGTCATCGCCAGATCCAGACGCCGCTGCATCCCACCGGAGTAGGTCGAGGCGGGCTTGCGTGCGGCCTCGACCAGGTCGAACCGCTCCAGGAGTTCGGCGGCCTTGCGGCGGCCTTCCTTGCGGGGCAGGTGCTTCAGGTCGGCCATCAGCAGGAGGTTCTCCTCGCCGGTGAGGAGTTTGTCGACGGCGGAGTACTGGCCGGTGACGCCGATCGCGCCGCGCACGTCGTCGGGCCGCTGGTTCAGGTCGTAGCCGGCGACCTGCACCTGGCCGGCGTCGGCTCGGATGAGGGTGGACAGGATCTGGACAGTGGTGGTTTTGCCGGCGCCGTTGGGGCCGAGCAGGGAGAAGATCGTTGCTTCGGGGACGGTCAGGTCGATGCCGTCCAGCACGACCTTCTCGCCGGTCTTGTCGCGGTAGGACTTGCGCAGCCCTTCCGCCTGGATCGCAAGGTTCGTCATCGGGGGGCTCCTTGAAGAGGGGGTTGAGCAGGCCCGCCGGGGGGGCGGGCCCGCTGGTCACAGGCTGCGGGCGGTGATGTCGCCGTGGGAGGTGGTGGCGCGGACGTCCAGCTCGGTGGTGCCGTCGTTCTTCAGGCTGTTGGAGATCCGGCCGGCGGGGGTCGCGGCGTCCAGGGCGGCCGAGACGCCGGGGGCGGCGGCGATCGTGATGTCGCCGGACTGGGTGCGCAGGGCGACCTGGCCGGGGCCTGCGGCGTGGGCGATGCGGATGTCGCCGCGCTGGGTGCTGATGTCGGCGGGGCCGTTGAGGTGGCCGATCTCCACGTCGCCGTCGGTCGCGGTCAGCTGCACGCTCGTCGCTTCATCGATCTTGATGTCGCGGTACGCGCCCTCGAAGGCGATGTCGCCGAGGCGTCCGACGGCGCGGAACTCGGTGGCGGCCGCGGTGACCTGCAGGTGGGATCCGGCGGGCAGCTGGATCGTCACCTCGATCGCGCCGGTGGAGCCGAGGTGGTTGCCGGTGGCGGCGCGCACCTGCAGGGTCCCGTCGGCGAACTCGACGGTGGCCTGCTCGGCGGCCTTGACGTCGCGGCCCTTGGCCGGGTTCGCCGGGCGGACGTCCACGACGGTGTCGGTGCGGTCGGCGGCGGTGACCTGCACGCGACCGGCGGGGACGGTGAGGGTGGCGGTGATCGGGGCGGGGGTGGTGTAGGTGTTCATCGGTGTTGCTCCTTGCCGGGGGTTCGCCGTGCGGCCTGCTTGTTTCTGACATCGCAAACGCTACGTTGCGTTTGTCGATTCAGCAAGGAGCGTGTTGCGTGTAAATTGTGTTCTTGCAGGTAGATTGTTGATTATTGTTGCAATGGTTTGGGAATCAACGCAACGACGTGGCATGTCTTGTTGCAATGGCGTGTGAGTGAACGCTACGGCGGCGCGGGAGGCGGTGCCGCTGCCGGCGTGATCGCGAGCGGGGCGGCCGTGGTTACGAGGGGCGGCGGGCGAGGCCGTCGAGCATCAGGTTGAGGGTGAACTCGAACCGCCGGTGCCCGCTGCCGGAGGTGAGTTCGGCGGCGTGCCTTCTGGTGTGCGGGAACCGGTCGGCGGGCAGGGTGCCGAGCCGGTGCAGGAGTTCGTCGCCGCTGAGGACCCATTCCTGGTCCTGGTCGGTCTTTCGCGCCTGGACCAGGGAGATCTCCAGGGTGTAGGCGGCGACGTAGAGGGACAGGGCGTCCAGCGCCCAGGCCGCGGTCTGGGGTTCGACTCCGCCGGCGAGCAGGATCGCCAGGATCGCCTCGCTCACCCGGAGGGTCTCCAGGTTGGTGGGGACGGTGGCCAGTGCCGCGCGGGAGATGCCCGGGTAGCGCAGGTACTGGTCGCGGATCTGGGCGTACACCTGCAGGATCTGGTCCCGCCAGCGGTCCGGGTCGGGTTCGGGCAGGACGAGTTCGGAGCTGAGCCGTCCGATGATCAGGTCGTCGATGTCGGCCTTGTTGACCACGTGCGCGTACAGCGAGGACGGGCTGGTGCCCAGTTCGCCGGTGATGGCGCGGATCGTCAGCGCGTCGTAGCCCTGGGTCTCGACGACGCGCAGCGCGGCGTCGACGATGCGGTCGACGGTGAGGGGCGCGCGGCGCGGCGCGGGCGCGGCGCCGGGGCGGAGGTGGCGGGCCGCCCGGCGCGCCCTCGGATCCTGGGCCATGCCCCCATCCTAGCTTTGACACGAACTAAGTTCGTCGCATAGAACTTAGTTCATGACTACTGAACAAAGTTCTCCTCGACCGCGCTCCCCCGCCGCGGCGTCCCCGGTCCTGCCGCTGCGCCGGGCCTGGCTCGTCCTGGCGGTCGTGGTCATCGCCGACGTCATGGACGTGCTGGACTCGACCGTCGCCAACCTCGCCGGGCCCTCGATCCGGGCCGATCTCGGCGGTGCCGACACCACCGTGCAGTGGGTCCTGGCCGCCTACACCGCCGCGTTCGCCCTGGGCCTGGTGACCTCCGGCCGGCTGGGCGACCTGGTCGGCCGCCGCCGCCTGTTCCTGGCGGGCATGGCCGGGTTCACCGTGGCGTCATTGGCGTGCGGCCTCGCGCCCGGTACCGGGTTCCTGATCGGCGCCCGCGCGCTGCAGGGCCTGTGCGGGTCGGTGATGATCCCGCAGGGCTTCGCGCTGGTGAAGATCGTCTTCCCGCCCGCGCAGCTGCGCCGGGCCCTCATCCCGTTCGGCCCGATCATGGGCCTGGCCACGGTGGCCGGCCCGCTCCTGGCCGGCTGGCTGCTGCACCTGGACCTGTTCGGCGGGCAGTGGCGCTCGATCTTCCTGATCAACGTCCCGATCGGCGTCGCCGCCTGGTTCCTCGGCTCGCGCGTGCTGCCCCGCAACGCGGGCGAGGACGCCTCCGCACGCCTGGACCTGCGCGGTGTCGCGCTGCTCACGCTGGCCTCGGCGCTGCTGATCATTCCGCTGGTGCAGGGCCGCGACCTCGGCTGGCCGGTCTGGACCCACGCCATGATGGCCGCCTCGGTGCTGGTGTTCGCGCTGTTCACCGTCTCCGAGCGCCACAGCGCCCATCCCGTGATCGCCC
Source organism: Actinomadura sp. NPDC048394 (assembly GCF_040651755.1). Classification (NCBI taxonomy): domain Bacteria; kingdom Bacillati; phylum Actinomycetota; class Actinomycetes; order Streptosporangiales; family Thermomonosporaceae; genus Actinomadura; species Actinomadura sp. NPDC048394. The sequence goes on from NZ_JBEZJL010000111.1 coordinate 5,658, forward strand.
CGTCGCTGCTGCGCAAGCGCAGCTTCGTCGTGGGACTGGTCATCGTCTGCGGCTTCTACGCCGCGCTCACCGGGTTCCAGCTCGCCCTCAACCTGATGCTCCAGCTCGGCGCGCACTGGACCCCGCTGCACAACGGCCTCACGCTGATCCCCTGGGCCGTGGGCAGCGCCGTCGCCGTCGGCCTCGCCGGAGCGTTCCTCGCCGAGCGGCTCGGCCGCGCCACCCTGCGGCTCGGCCTCGGCATCGCCGCCGCCGGGCTGATCGGGCTCGGCTGGACCATCGCCCGGTTCCAGGACTCGCTGACCTCCTGGACCCTCGCGCCCGCCCTGCTGGTCGTCGGCTTCGGCTCCGGCCTGGTGTTCATCCCCGTGTTCGACTACGTCCTCGGCGACGCCACCGCCGACGAGGCCGGCACCGGGTCGGGCATGCTCAACGCCGTCCAGCAGTTCGCGAACGCCACCGGCGCCGCCGCCCTCGGCACCGCCTTCTTCGCCCGGGCCGGACACGGCGGCTTCTTCGGCGCCGGCGAACTCATCACCGCCCTCGCCGCCGCCCTCTACCTGGTCACGCTCGTTCTGGTCGGCCTCCTACCGGAACGCGCCCGGCACGCAAGCCACTGACCGGGAGGTCCGGGCTTCGTGCCGGGTCAGCACGTGGAATGAAAGAGGCCTCCGACGGCGACTCGGCCGGCCAGCCCGTTGTAGATCTCCATCGCCGCGGTCGTTCCTTCCACGACGACCTCGACGTCGTGTTCCCGCAGCAGTTCGAGGGTCTCCGGCATGGTGCGCAGCCGCAGTCCCATTCCCGGCCGTCCCCGGGGTACAGCTGCCCACGTGCCCTGCGCCCCGGCGCGTTCTGGCGATAATCGCCTACCTGCCCATTTCGCGGGGATGACGTTTTTGTTGTCCACGTCACATTGCTTTTTGTGGTGCACATCGCATGGCGGATGGCTCCAGAATGATGGCCAGAAAACTTAGAATGAGGTCGTTGTTCTTCTCTCGATGCCATTCGAAGCGCCTGTGACACTGGTCACCTCGGGCGATTCGTGAAGGGAATTCGCAGCCCTTCGGGAAGGCGCATCACATGATCGACGTCAACCTCGCCATGGTCTTCCTCGTGCTCGGGGCGGGTGCGGTGCTCACCGTCCTGATCAGCGGTTTCCTGGGATGGGCGATGCGGGCTCGCGCGGGTTCGGCGGCTCCCGCGCCCGGCGTTCACCGGACGCGGGAGGACGAGCGGCAGCCCGTTTCCTGAGCGCCGGTCAGGTACCCGCTTTCTTGGGCTTGAGGAGTTCCAGCACCGCGGCGTCCCCGTGCTGGCCGATGAGGTCGATCGGGGTGTCCGCCTTCTGTCCGGCGGCGACGTGCTCCTTGAGCGCCTGCAGGAGCTTGACGCCCTCGTCGCTGTGGCCGTACCCGGGGCTCGCGATGATGAGCTCCCAGAGGTGCCGCGCCTCGTCGAACGTGTCGGGGAGGCCGCCTTCCTCGATGCCCATGGCGGAGCCGATGATCTTCCAGACGCCCATCCAGGTGAGGAGCGCGTCGCCCTCCGGGACGTCCTCCCCGACCTCCTTCAGCCCGATGAGGGGCGTGTAGGAGAAGGTCAGCAGCGTGTAGGCGAGGCTGACCTGGTTGATGTAGGGGTGGTCCGGCGGCGCCGGGTTCGTCTCCGCGATCGTGACGTGGCGGTCGCCGAGGGCCTCGTGGACGATCGCCAGTCCGAAGCCGCCGGCGCCCTCGGCGAATCCCTTCCGGACGCTGTCCATCACCTGGTCGGTCTTCTCGAGACGTTCTGGAACGAAGCCGACTTCGGCGAGCCGCCGTGTCTCCACCAGCAGTTTCGCGCCGTCGATGTAGGCGTAGGTCTGCGGAAGGGACCGGACCAGCAGCAGGATCTCGTACGTGTCGTCGATTCCGGCGTTGACCGCTCCGAATGCGTTGATGCGGGTGAGATGCCGTTTCGCCGTCTCGGCGGTGAGCGATCCGTTCTGGACGAGGCGGTCGAGCAGGGTCGCGTTGTCGAGGTCCACGCCGCCGTTCTCCATGATCGGCTTGAGCGCTCCGTAGAGCGTCCCCGCCGCGCTCAGCGGCCTTTTGCGGGCCTCCGCCACCTGGTCCTGCGTCGTCCACACCATGCGGACACCTCCCCGTGCTGGATTGCCCGCAGATTAAAGGACCATTTGATCTGTGTGACGGCGCGAGCACTGTCCGTATCCGGACGCCGGGAGAGTTCGCAGCCCGCGCCCGGCAAAGGGCCCTCTAGCCGTAAGCGGCCACGTGATCCGTGAGTGGGACGGCGAATTCGCTGGTCGGGCCGCCCGTGAGGCCCGGGACGAGCTTCCTGGTGGGCGGCCGGCCGAAGGGGAAGGTCAAGCCGGGTGGCGGTCCACGTCCGCGGAGGTCGCGCCGCCGGAGAGGGTCGGGTAGCCGGGGCCGCGGTCGAAGAAGGGGACGGGGCCGCGCTCGGCGCGCAGGCGCGCGCGCAGGGCCTCCGTTGCGGGCACGTCCACTTCGGCGTCGCGGAGGACGACGCCGTAGTCGTCGCGTGCGCCGTCCAGGGAGACCTTGCCGTCGCGGACGTCCGCCGCGACGCGGGACGGGTCGCGGTCCAGGGGGTCGCCCCAGCCGCCGCCTCCGGTGGTGCGGACGCGGATGACCTGGCCGGCGCGGACGGGGTGGTCGTCGACGAGGCCGTCCATCGGGACGCCGTCGATGTCGACGCGGAACGGGCGGCCGGCGCGGCCCCCGTTGACGCCCCAGCAGGACAGGATGGAGCGGTCGGCGATCGACATGTAGTGGGCGTCGCGGAGCATGCGGATGTGCTTGTCGTAGCCGAGGCCGCCGCGGAACTCGCCGGGGCCGCCGGAGTCGGTGGCGAGGCCGAGGCGCTCGACGAGGAACGGCCAGCGCGCCTCGGCGAACTCGGCGGGGATGTTGCGGGAGTCGGGGACGATGTGGATGGTGTCCTCGCCGTCGGCGTAGGGGCGTCCGCCGGAGCCGCCGCCGAGGACCTCGCGCATCAGGTAGGGGCCGCGGTCGTCCTCGCCGTAGACACCGGTGTAGCGGATCGTCTCCTGGTCGGCGGGCATGCGGCCGTTCGTGGCCTTGGCGAGGACGCCCGCGAGGACGCCGAGCAGGCGCAGGATGACGAACGTGCGGGCGTTCGTCGGGGCCGGGAAGATCGGCGTGAGCAGCGTGCCCTTCTCCGGGAAGCGCATCTCGATGAGGGGCACGACGCCCTCGTTGACGTCGAGTTCGGCGGCGCGCTCGGGGGTGTCGGCGAGGTTGCGCAGGACGGGCGCGAGCCACTTCTTCAGGAACACGCCGTCGGCGTAGTCGCCGGCGTGGTTGATCGGGCCCTTGGCCTGCGGCGACGTCCCGGCGAAGTCGATGACGAGCGGGACGTCCGCGGACTTGTCGACGGTGAGGGTGATGCGCTGGGCGTGCAGGCGGGGCGGGTCGACGCCGTCGTGCTCGGCGTAGTCCTCCCAGACGAACGTTCCGTCCGGGATCTTGGCGAGCAGCTCGCGGCGGAACGTCTCGGTGGTGCGGGAGATGACGGCGTCGAAGCAGGCCTCGACGTCCGCGCGGCCGTAGCGGGCGAACAGGTCGCCGAGGCGGCGGGCGCCCATGAGGCAGGCGGAGCATTCGGCGTCGAGGTCGCCGGCGAGGGAGTCGGGCATGCGCGAGTTGCGGGTCATGATGGCGAGCGCGGCCCGGTTCGGGACGCCCTGGTCCCAGAGCTTGATGGGCGGGACCATCAGGCCCTCTTCGTAGGCGCTGCGGGCGTGGCTCGGCATGGAGCCGGGGACGGCGCCGCCGATGTCGTCGTGGTGCCCGAACGCCTGGACGAACGCGACGACCTCGCCGTCGTGGAACACCGGGACGGTCACGCAGAGGTCGGGGAGGTGGCCGATGCCGCCTTCGGACAGGTACACGTCGTTGTGGAAGAAGACGTCGCCGGGGCGCATCTCCTCGATCGGGAAGTCGCGGGCGACGGGCTGGACGAGCGCGGAGTAGGAGCGTCCGGTGAGCTTGCGGAGCCGCCGGTCGTGGATGCCGGCGCGGAAGTCGTGGGCGTCCCGGATCATCGGGGAGCGGGCCGTGCGGGCGATGGCCGTCTCCACCTCGCGCTCCACGGACGCGAGGGTGCCTTCGACGATCTCCAGCAGGATCGGGTCGACGCTCATCGGCCCGCCTCCGCGGTCACCACGAGGTCGCTGTGCGGTTCGAGGCGGGCGGTGAAGCCGGGGTGCAGCGGCAGCGTGGAGCCGAACTCCTCGATCACCGCCGGGCCATGGACGACATCGCCGGGGGCGAGCTTCTCGCGCCGGTACACCGGTGTCTCCTCCCACTCGTCGAAGTACACCTGGCGGGTGCCGGTGCGGGCGCGCGACGGGTCACCGTCGCCCGGCGGGCGTTCCGGGAGCCGAGGCCGCTCGATCGGCCCGATGCCGGACACGCGCAGGTTGACCCATTCAATGGGATGGCGCGGATCGTCGCGGTGGCCGTAGCCGTACCGGTCGGTGTGCGCGTCGTGGAACCGGCGGACGACCTCCGCGCGGAACGCCTCGTCCGGCGGTCCGGCCGGGGCGGTGACGCGGACCTCGAACGCCTGCCCGTAGTACCGCAGGTCGGCGGACCGGACGAAGCGCCGCCGCTCCTCGGGGAAGCCTTCGCGGGCGAGCGCCGCGCCGGCCTCGTCCTCCAGCTCGGCGAACGTCTCCGCGAGGACGGAGACGTCCAGCTCGGCGTCGCGGACGACGCGGGTGCGCACGTGGTCGTTCTTCACGTCCACGGTGAGCAGCCCGAACGCGGACAGGTTGCCGGGGTTCTCCGGGACGACGGCGGCGGGCAGGCCGAGGACGTCGAGGAGCCGGCACGCCAGCAGCGGCCCGGACCCGCCGAACGCGACGAGCGGGTAGTCGCGGACGTCGAGCCCCCGCTGGACGGTGATCTGCCGGATCGCGTTGGCCTGGTTCCACGCGGAGATCTCCAGGATCCCGGCGGCGGCGCGCTCGACGGTCAGCCCGAGTCCGGCGGCGAGCGCTTCGAGCCCGGCGCGGGCGGCGGGCACGTCGAGCGGCACCTCGCCGCCGAGGAGGTGCGGCGGGATGCGGCCGAGGACGGCGTGCGCGTCGGTGACCGTGACCTCGGTGCCGCCGCGGCCGTAGCAGAGCGGGCCGGGGTCGGCGCCGGCGCTGCGCGGCCCGACCTTCAGCGCGCCGTCCGGCGACCGCCGCGCGACCGACCCGCCGCCGGCGCCGACCGTCACGATGTCGATCATCGGGATCTTGACGGGGTGGCGGCCGATCGTCCCCTCGGTGGTGACGGTCGGCTCGCCGTCCAGCACGACGGCGACGTCGGTGGACGTGCCGCCGCCGTCGAGGGTCACGACCGAGCGGCGGCCCCCGCGGGACGCGACGAACGCGGCGCCGAGCGCGCCCGCCGCCGGGCCGGACAGCACCGTCGTGATCGGCTGCCGGGCCACCTCGTCCGCCGACAGCACGCCGCCGTTGCTCTTCATCACCAGCAGCCGGGACGCGACCCGCTCGGCGATCCGCGCGAGGTAGCCGTTCATGGCAGGCTTGACGGCGGCGTCCACCAGCGTCGTCACGGACCGCTCGTACTCGCGGTACTCGCGCAGCACCTCGCACGACAGGGACACGACCGCGTCCGGGTGCTCGCGGCGCAGCACGTCCCGCATCGCGAGCTCGTGCGCCGGGTTCGCGTAGGAGTGCAGGAAGCACACGCCGATCGCGCGGATCCCCGCGTCGCGGAACCAGCGCGCCGCCGCGACCGCCGACTCCTCGTCGAAGGGCCGCAGCTCGGCGCCGGTGTGGTCGAGCCGCCCGCCGACCGTCCGCACCCGGTGCGCGGGGACGATCCGGGGCGGCTTCACCCAGAAGTAGCTGTTGCCGTAGCCGTCCGGGACGCTCTGCCGCGCGATCTCCAGCATCGCCTCGAAGCCGTCGGTGGTGACGAACCCGAGGTCGTCGATCCGGTCCTCGAGCAGCCGGTTCGTCGCGACGGTCGTGCCGTGCGACAGCGACGCGACGTCGCCGGGCGACGCGCCGAGCAGGCCGAGCACCTTCGCGACGCCCGCCGCGAACCCCTCGGCGGGGTCGGCGGGCGTGGACGGGGTCTTGGTGGTGACGGGTTCGCCGCCGGCCCCGTCCTCCCCGGCGTCCAGCGCGACGACGTCGGTGAACGTCCCGCCCGTGTCGATCCCGATCCGCAGCCGCCGTGCCATGCCCAACGGTCTACCGGACGGCCCGCACCTGCGGAACCGTCGCAATGTGCCAACAGGACGGCCGGTCTTTGGGCAGGGCGCGCGCCGCGGCCGGGGGACGCGCCGGCGCCGCCGGGGGCGGCGCTAGGCTGGGCAGCCGTTCGCAACACGAAACCGACGACACGCTGGAGCCCGTCCATGGCGCTTGAACGCCCCGAGATCGACTTCCCCGAGGGTCAGCCGCCCGCGCACCTCGACATCACCGACATCACCAAGGGCGACGGCGCCGAGGCCGTCAAGGGCTCGACCGTGTCGATGCACTACGTCGGCGTCTCCTGGTCCACGGGCGAGGAGTTCGACGCGTCCTGGAACCGGGGCGGCACGCTGGACTTCGAGCTCGGCTCCGGGCGCGTCATCAAGGGCTGGGACATGGGCATCGCCGGGATGAAGGTCGGCGGCCGGCGCAAGCTGGTCATCCCGCCGCACCTGGCCTACGGCGACCGCAGCCCGAGCCCGGCCATCAAGCCCGGCGAGACGCTGATCTTCGTCGTCGACCTGGTCTCGGTGAGCTAGGACCGCGCTCCGCACGGCGGCCGGCGCGGCGGCGCGCACGGCCCAACGGCGGGCAATCGGGCGGTGAAAATCCGGCCGGTCGCCCGCCGTCGCCGTTTCCGGGGACGGTCCGTCCGGTATCAGAGGTTCATGATCGAGGCGCGCGGGCTGACGAAGCGGTACGGCGACACCACCGCCGTCGACGGCGCCACCTTCAGCGTCGCGCCGGGCCGGGTGACCGGCTTCCTCGGCCCGAACGGCGCCGGGAAGACCACGACGATGCGGATGATCCTCGGCCTGGACCGCCCGACCGCCGGCGAGGTCACCGTCGGCGGCCGCCGCTACCGCACGCTCGGCGCGCCGCTGCGCGAGGTCGGCGCGCTCCTCGACGCCCGCAACGTGCACGGCGGCCGCACCGCGTACAACCATCTGCTGTGCCTCGCCAAGAGCAACGCGATCCCGCGCCGGCGCGTGGACGAGGTGCTGGACCTCGTCGGACTGCGGAGCGTCGCAAAGAAGCGGTCCAAGGGGTTCTCGCTCGGCATGGGGCAGCGGCTCGGCATCGCCGCCGCGCTGCTCGGCGACCCCGGCGTGCTGATGTTCGACGAGCCGGTGAACGGCCTGGACCCGGAGGGCATCCTGTGGATCCGCACGCTGATGCGGCGGCTCGCGCGGGAGGGCCGCACCGTGTTCGTCTCCAGCCACCTGATGTCGGAGATGGCGCTGACCGCCGAGCACCTCGTCGTCATCGGGCGGGGCCGCATCCTCGCCGACACCGGGATGGCCGAGTTCATCGGCGCGAACGCGACCAGCCACGTGCTGGTGCGCTCGCCGCAGGCCGCCGAGCTGGCGCGGCTGCTCGCCGGGCCCGGCAGGCGGCTGGAACCCGACCCGGACGGCGCGCTGCGCGTGTACGGGGCGCGGGCGGCGGAGATCGGCGACGTCGCCGCCGACCACGGCCTGCGGCTGCACGAGCTGGCGACGGTCCAGCCGTCCCTGGAGGAGGCGTTCATGCGGCTGACCGGCGAGGCCGTCCAGTACCACGCCGGCGTGCCGGGCGCGGCGGCTCCGGGCGCGGCGGCTCCGGCTCCCGGGACGGGCGCTCCGGGGGCGGGCGCGTGAGCGCCCCCGCCGCCGCGGGTCCGCGCCGCGATGCCGGGCGCGTCCGGTTCGGGCACGTGCTGTCCTCGGAGTGGACGAAGATCGCGACGGTCCGGTCGACGTTCTGGACGCTGCTGGCCGGCGCGGTCGTGCTGGTCGGGTTCTCCGCGCTGTGGGCGCTGGCGTTCACCGCGTCGTTCGACCAGATGAGCGCCAGGGACCGGGCGACGTTCACCCCGATGCTGCCGACGCAGGTCGCCTACTACTTCGGCCTGGTGATCTTCGGCGCGCTGGGCGTGCTGGTCATCACCGCCGAGCACGGCACCGGGATGATCAAGACGGCGCTGACGGCGGTGCCGCGGCGGGCCGCGTACCTGGCCGCCAAGACGGTGGTGCTGGGCGCGGTCGTGCTCGTGTTCGGGATCGTGGTGACGTTCGCGTCCTTCTACGCGGCGCAGGGCATCCTCGCGTCCAAGCACCTGGACGGGTCGGTCGGCGACCCGGGGGTGCTGCGCGCGATCGTCGGCGGCGGTATCTACCTCGCGCTGGTCGCGATCCTCGCGCTCGGCATCGGGACGCTGCTGCGCCACACCGCGGGCTCCATCGTGCTGCTGTTCGTGGTGCTGTTCGTGCTCGGCATCGCGGGCGGGTTCCTGCCGAGCTCGTGGGGCGACACCGTCAACAAGTTCCTGCCGTCCAACGCGGGCGGCGCGATCCTCGACCCCGTCCACAAGTCCGGCTCGCTCGCCCCGTGGACGGGCCTGGGCGTGTTCGCGGTGTACACGGCGATCGTCCTGGCCGCCGCCGTGATCCTCTTCGAGCGCCGCGACGCCTGACCCGCCTCAGCGCCGGCGGCGGGCGAGGAAGTGGCCCAGGGCCACGCCGGCGAGGGCGACGGCGCCGCCGGCGGCGAACGCTGCGGTCATCGGCCACACGCCGGACGGGCGCGGCCCGGCAGCAGCGCGTCCGGCGTACACGCGGCCTGGCCCTGAATCGGGAGACTGCGGCGCGGCGGGCGCGGGGCCCGGTTCCGGGGACGGCGCGGGCTCGGCGGGGGCGGTCAGGTCGCGTTCGACGGCGGCGAAGAACTCGCCGGCCGTCCGCTTGGCGACGCCGCCGAGCATCCGCTGCCCGACGCCGCCGATCATCCCGCCGACGACCGCGTCGGCGTCGTAGTCGACGCGGGTGGAGCCGCCGCCGTCCGACAGCCGGACGCGGACCGTCGCGTCCACCGTGCCGGGCGCGCCCTGGCCCTGCGCGCGCAGCGTGAACGAGCGCGGCGGGTCCGGGTCGGCGAGCTCGACGCGGCCGACGTAGGTGCCCTGGATGGACGCCACGCCGGCGGTGACCGTCATGCGGTAGGTGTCGGGGCCGGTCTCCTCCAGGGAGCGGCACCCGGGGATCGTCCGGGCGAGCACGGCCGGGTCCTGGAGCGCGTCCCAGACGCGGGCGAGCGGCGCGGCGACGCTGGCACTGCCGTTGACCTGCATGTTCCGACTTTAGGGAATGCGGGCGCCGCACCGAACGGCAACATGTGCCGAGTACACGCCGAGGATTGGGCAGATCCCCGGCGACACCGCAGGGAAATGGTCGAATATGTCCGGCTGATTCCGTCGCGCGCGAACTCCCGGGCGTACGGGCGCGTCAACCGAAGCGAACGATCGAGAACCGAACCCCCCAACCGAATGGAGTACGCGGCCGATGCGAGGGAAGACGCCCGTGATCGCGATGGTGACCGCCGGAGTCTTCGGCGCGGCCGCGGGCGGCTGGCCGGTGGTCCGGGCCGAGGCGGGGGGCTCGTCGGGGCCGTCCATGCGGGCGCAGCTGTCCTCGGTGCTCGCCGACCAGAGATGGGCGACGCCGAAACCCGGCACCTGGACGCCGCCGAAGCCGTCCGCCGACGGCCTGCCCCCGGTCATCGACCACATCCAGACCACCGAGCCCGTCGTCTTCCTCACCATCGACGACGGCTACACCTACGACTCGGAGTTCGTCGACATCGTCCGCAAGGAGAAGGTGCCGATCCTGACGTTCCTGACCACGACGTACCTGCGCGGCCAGGGCCAGTACTTCCTCGCGATGCGCAACGCGGGCTCGCAGATCGAGGACCACACCGTCACCCACCCGAACATGCCGACGCTGTCCCCCGACGCGCAGAAGCGGCAGATCTGCGACTCGGCGGACGCGATCCAGCGCGAGTACGGCCGCCGCCCGCAGATCTTCCGGCCGCCGTTCGGCGCCTACAACCAGGCGACGCGGCAGGCGTCCAAGGAGTGCGGGATGAAGTCGATCCTCACCTGGACGGCGGAGTTCTACAACGGCACGTCCGGGCCCGGCGTCGGCTACAACGGGTTCGCGCGCGCCGACGGCGGCAAGGGCTTCAAGCCGGGCGACATCATCCTGATGCACTACCGCAAGGGCCTCGCCGGGGAGTTCCGGATGATCCTCGGTTGGATCAAGCAGGCGGGGCTGCGGCCCGCCGCCGTGCAGAACTACCTGCCGCGCTCGCTCGGCGGCAACGCCCCGGAGACGCCCGCCGCGAACTGACCGCCGGTCGCGGCGCCGTCGCCGCCGGCCCGCGCGGTCTCCCGGACGCGCAGGCCCGGGTCGCCGGACGCCCGTTCGCGCAGCTCGTACAGGCCGTCCGGGGACAGCGGCATCGCCTCGACGCGCAGCCCCTCGGCGTCCTCGACGGCGGAGGCGATGACGGCCGACACCGGGATGACGCCCGCCTCCCCCGCGCCCTTGATGCCGAGCGGGTTCAGCGGCGACGGCGTCTCCAGGTGGTCGGTCTCGATGCGCGGCACCTCCGTCGCGTACGGTATGAGGAAGTCCATGAACGAGGCGTTCAGGAGCTGGCCCGACTCGTCGTACACCATCCGCTCGTAGAGGGCGCCGCCGACGCCCTGCGCGACGCCGCCGTGGATCTGCCCTTCGACGACCATCGGGTTGACGAGCTTCCCGCAGTCGTGGACGACCGCGTACCGCAGGATCGCGATCTCGGCGGTGTCCGGGTCGGTCTCCACGATCGCGGCGTGCGCGCCGGCGGCGAACGTCGACCGGACGGGCGAGTAGTAGCCGCGCCCCTCCAGCCCGGGCTCCTCCCCCTCCGCGACCGGCGGCTCCGTCGCCGGCCGCCCCACCGCGAACTGCGTCGCGGCGGCGGTCTCGTCGTCGAACGCGTACCGCAGCGGGTTCGACAGCACCGCGACCGTCCGCAGCGGGACGGACGCCGACAGGTCGCCGCGGACGTGGACGGCCCCGTCGGTGATCTCCAGGTCGCGCGGGTCCGCCTCCAGCGCCTCGCCGGCGATCCGCAGCGCCTTCTCGCGGACCTTCCGGCACGCCAGCGCGATCGCGTTGCCGCTCATCACCGCGGCGCGCGACGCGAACGTGCCGACCGCGTACCCGAACCGGCGCGTGTCGCCGGTCGTGACGTGCACGTCCCGGATCGGGACGCCGAGCTCGGCGGCGGCGATCTGCGCGAACACGGTCTCGTGGCCCTGCCCCTGAGAGGTCAGCCCGGTCGACACGTGCACCCGCCCGGCGGTGTCGATCTCGACGTGCCCGCCCTCGTACGGGCCGACGCCCGTCCCCTCGACGTACACGCCGACGCCGATGCCGATGCGGCGGCCGCGGCGCGCGGCGGCGGCCCGCTCCGCCTCGAACCCGTCCCACCCGATCAGCGCGCGGACCTTGCGCAGCAGCTCGGGGTAGTCGCCGGAGTCGTAGATCAGCGGGCGGCCGTCCTGGAACGTCAGGCCCTGGTCGTAGGGGAACTCGTCGGGCTGGATGAAGTTCGCGGCGCGCACGTCGGCGCGGTCGAGGCCGAGGTGGCGGGCGATGCGGTCCATCGTCCGCTCCATGCAGAACACGCCCTGCGGGCGCCCCGCGCCCCGGTACGGCGTGACGATGAGGGTGTTGGTGTAGAGGCTGACGACCTCGGCCCGGTACGCGCCGATCTTGTACGGGCCGAGCAGCTGCGTCGACGTGACGATCGGGATGATGATCCCGTACGGGGTGTAGGCGCCGTGGTCGTGCAGGATCCGCACGTCCAGGCCGAGGACGCGGCCCGCGCCGTCGAACCCGACGCGGACGTCCTGGAGCTGGCCGCGCTCGTGGGCGGCGGCGACGAAGTGCTCGCGGCGGTCCTCGGTCCACTTGACCTCGCGGTTCAGGAGCCGCGCGGCCCAGGGGACGAGCACCTCCTCCGGCCACGGATGCACGATCTTCACGCCGAACCCGCCGCCGACGTCCGGCGCGACGACCTCGACCTTGCCGTTCGGCAGGCCGAGCCGCGCGGCGATCGCGGCGCGCACGCTGGTCGACGCCTGCGTGGACGAGTAGACGCGCAGCGACCCGTCGTCGGCGTCCCAGCGCGCGTACACGCCGCGCCCTTCCAGCGGCGTGGACGCCGACCGCTCGATCGACAGCCGGAACTCCAGCTTGTGCGGCGCCGCGTCGATGGCCGCGGCGGCGTCGCCCGTCTCCTGGACGAGGACGGCGCCGACGTTGCCCGGCACGTCGTCGTGGACGAGGTGCTCGGCGCGCTCGGCGTTCTCGATACCGACGACGGCGGGCAGCGGCTCGTACTCGACGCGGATGCGCTCGGCGGCGTCCTCGGCGAGGTACCGGTCGCGGGCGACGACCATCACGACGGGCTCGCCGACGTGCCGGACGACGTCGCGGGCCAGCGGGTAGCCGGTGCGTCCGTGCGTCAGCGCGGGGTGCGGGATGAGGAGCGGCAGCGGCTCGCCGACGCGTCCTGGCAGGTCCTCCCAGGTGTAGACGGCGACGAGGCCGTCGACGTCGAGCGCGCCGGACACGTCGATGTCGACGATGCGGGCGTGGGCGTGCGGGGACCGGACGAACGCCGCCGCGAGCGCGTCCCGGCCGAGGTCGTCCAGGTAGCGGCCCCGGCCGGTGAGGAGCCGGGCGTCCTCGCGGCGCTTGACCGGCTCGCCGAACACGCGCGTCCCCATCACGCCTCGCTCTCTGAGCCCGACCCGCCCGAGCCGCCCGAGCCGCCGGACGCGCCGGGCGCGCCGGATTCCGCGAGCAGGTCGGCGGCGCGGTGCACCGACTTCACGATGTTCTGGTAGCCGGTGCAGCGGCACAGGTTCCCGGAGATGCCTTCCAGCACCTCGTCTTCCGTCGGGCGCGGCGTCTCCCGCAGCAGCGCGGTCACCGTGCACAGGAAACCGGGCGTGCAGAAGCCGCACTGCAGGCCGTGGCATTCGCGGAACGCCCGCTGGACCGGGGACGGCGTACCGTCCGGCGCGGCGAGGCCTTCGACGGTCGTGATGGCGTGGCCCGCGGCCGTCACCGCGAACGTCAGGCAGGACCGCACCGGGTCGCCGTCCATCAGCACCGTGCAGCAGCCGCAGACGCCGTGCTCGCAGCCGACGTGGGTGCCGGTCAGGCCGAGGTCGTGCCGCAGCAGGTCCGACAGCAGCCGCCGGGCCGGAACGCGCGCCGTGCGGTGCACGCCGTTGACGGCCAGCGCGATGTCGTGGAGCTCCTCCATCAGTCCCGCGCCCTCCTCAAGGCCTCGGCCGCCGCCGTCGCCAGCGCCCGTTCCGTCAGTACCCCGGTCAGGTGGCGGCGGTAGCGGGCGCTCGCGTGGATGTCGGACTCCGGGTCGATCCGCTCCCGCACGTACGCGGCGGCGGCCGGCCAGTCGCCGTGCGGCCCCGCCGCCTCCGCGAGGTCGAGGACGAGCGGCGCGGGCGCGATCCCGAGGTATCCGGCGCGGGCGGCGCCGACCCGCAGGTCCTCGTCGAGCGTGACGACCGCGGCGACGCCGGACAGCGCGTAGTCCCCGTGCCGCCGCGCCGTCTCGGTGAACGCCGTCCCGGTGCGGGGCGGCGCGGCGGGGAAGAACGCCGCGACCGCCAGCTCCCCCGGCGCGAGCGCCGACTCCAGCGGGCCGGTGAAGAAGTCCGCCGCCGGGATCGTCCGGCGCCCGCGCGCGGACGCGGCCTCGACCGTCCCGCCGAGGACGGCGAGCACGGCGGGCAGCTCCGCGGCCGGGTCGGCGTGCGCGAGGCTCCCGACGACCGTCCCGCGGTTGCGGATGACCGGATGCGCGACGTGCCGCAGCGCCCGGCCGAGCAGCGGCTGCACGGCCGCCGCCTCCACCGACCGCTCCACCCGCGCGTGCCGGGCGAGCGCGCCGACCCGCACGCCCTCGTCACCGCAGTGGACGGTGTCCAGCTCGGCGACGCCGTTGATGTCGACCAGGTCGGGCGGCGCGGCGAGCCGCATGTTGAGCAGCGGGATGAGGCTCTGCCCGCCCGCGAGCACCTTGGCCCGCGGGGCGTCCGCCAGCATGCCGAGCGCCTCGTCTACGGTGCGGGGCGCGTGGTGGCGGAACGGCGGCGGTTTCACGGCTCCTCGTCCTCGCCGCGCGGGCGGACCGGGCCGCCGATCTCCCGCTCGTCCGGCGCGATGACGCCGCCGCCCGCCCCGTCCGGGCGGCGCACCGCATTCAGCACGTGGTAGCCGACCAGCACCGCGATCGTGCCGAGCGCGATGCCCTGCAGCGGGAAGTCGTCGGTGATCTTCAGGGTGACGTTCCCGATCGCCAGGATGATCGCCGCCGCCACCGGGACGAGGTTCACCGGATCGCCGAAGTCGACCCGGTTCTCGATCCAGATCTTCGCGCCGAGCAGGCCGATCATCCCGTACAGCACGACGGTGATGCCGCCGAGCACCCCGCCCGGCGTCGCCGCGACCAGCGCGCCGAACTTCGGGCACAGCCCGAACAGGATCGCCACGATCGCCGCGACGTAGTAGGCGGCCGTCGAGTAGATCCGGGTCGCGGCCATGACGCCGATGTTCTCGGCGTAGGTCGTGGTGGGCGAGCCGCCGACCGCCGTGGCCAGCACCGTCCCGACGCCGTCCGCGCCGATCGCGCGGCCGAGCACCGGGTTCAGGTCGTCCCCGGTCATCGCCGCGACGGCCTTGACGTGCCCGGTGTTCTCCGCGATCAGCGCGATGACCGGCGGCAGCGCCAGCAGGATCGCCGACGTCTTGAAGTCGGGCGCGTGCGTGTGCGGGAAGCCGAACCAGTCCGCCGCCTTCACCGCCGAGAAGTTCAGCCGGTCGTGCGGGAACGCCGTCGCGACGCAGAACGGCCCCTCCGCCGTGCACGCCTTCCCGGCCCCGTCCAGCAGGTTCTGCCCGGGCAGCACCGACGTGATCTCCCCGGCCGTCTTGTCGAGCACCCACGACAGGACGAACCCGAACACCAGCGCCAGCAGGATCGCGATCCGCGACCAGAACCCGCGCAGGATCACCGTGCAGAACACCGCGAAGCACAGCGTCGCCAGCGCGACCCACTGGTCCTGCGGCCAGTACGTGTTCGCCACCACCGGCGCCAGGTTGAACCCGATCAGCATCACGACCGCGCCCGTCACCACGGGCGGGAACACCCGGTGGATGACCTCGCCGCCGAGGAAGTGCACGATCACGCCGATCAGCAGCAGCACCGCGCCCGCGACCAGGATCGCGCCGGTCACCCGCGCGCTGTCGCCACCCGCCGCGCGGATCGCCGCGACCGCCCCGACGAACGAGGCGCTGGTGCCGAGGTAGCTCGGCACCCGGCCGCCGACGATCAGCAGGAACAGGATCGTCGCGAACCCCGACATCATGATCGACAGGTTCGGGTCCAGGCCCATCACCACCGGGAACACGAACGTCGCGCCGAACATCGCGACGACGTGCTGGGCGCCGATGCCGGCGGTGCGCGGCCACGACAGCCGCTCCCCCGGCCGGACGACCTCGCCGGGCGGCGGCGTGCGCCCGTCCCCGTGCAGCTTCCAGCCGATGACCATCCGGGGCTCCTCCTGGTCGACGTGGGCGTCCGCGCCCGCTCGCGCCTGCGGGCAACGTAGATCTACCCCGGTGGACGGGCATCGGCGACATCTGCCGAAGTTCGGCGCGCCGTCCGGGCGGACCCGGACGGTGCCGCTACGCTCAGATACCGCGCATGCGCAGCACGTGCAGGGCGAGGGTGAGGTTGAGCCGCAGATGCGCGTCCTCGGTGAACGCCCCGAGCATCCGTTCCAGCTTGCCGATCCGGTACCGCAGCGTGTTGTAGTGGAAGTGCAGCCGCCGCGCCGTCTCGGCGACGTTGAGGTTCGTCTCCAGCAGCACCTGCAGGGTGCGGCGCAGGTCCACCAGCTCCGGCTCGTCGTCGGCCGCGAGCTCGCCGAGGGTCTCCCGGACGAACGCGTGCAGCTCCGCCGGATCCGACACCAGGCTCAGCAGCCGGTACACGCCGAGCTGGTCGAAGTGCGCCCGCGCGCCCGCGCCGTGCAGCTGCCGCCCGACCCGGACCGCCTTCACCGCCTGCTCGTAGGCCTCCGGCAGCTCCGCCGGGCACGTCACCGTCCGGCTGATGCCGGTGGAGAACGTGCGGCGCACCGGCAGGTGCTCGGCGAACAGCGCCGCCGCCTCCTTCACCATCGCCTGCACGGGGCCCGCGGGCAGCTCGCCGCCGCCCCCGTCCGTGACGGCGTCCGCGCCGACGACCGCGACGATCTCGTGCGCGAAGCTGGCGACCGCGGCGCCGCGGTCGTGCCGCCGCACGGCGGTGCTCCACGCCGCGGCGAGGCGCTCCTGCGCCGCCCGCTCCTCCGCGCCCCGCACACCGCGCATCGCCGGCTCCGGGTCGGCCGCGCGCGCCCGCGCCGGTTCGGCGGCGCGCGGGTCGGAGCCGCGCCGCGCGTCGGCGGACCGGCCGCGGCCGGGGTCGGCGCCGTGCTTGCGGGGCCTGCCCTCGTTCTCCGGGCTCGGCGCCGGCGCCGGCACCGTCACGCCGACCGCGCCCGTCGCGGAGGCCGCGGCCGCCGCGGCGCGGGGCCGCCCGTCCAGCTCGGCGACGACCACCATCACCGGGCGGTCCAGATCCCAGCCGAACCCGCCGCAGTGCGCGACGACCCGGTCGTCGTCGCCGGCGCGGCCCGCGAGGATGTCGCGCAGGAAGTCGGCGCGGTACTTGCTCTCCACCGCCGCGACGGCCTGCTGCTTGGTCACCACCAGCGCCGCGACGGTCGCGGCCCGCTCCAGGATGCCGAGGTCCGAGCCGCGCAGCGTGCCCGCCGGGCTGAACGCGATGATCCGGCCGTGGTCGAAGCCGCCCGCGACGACCGGCACCACCAGGTGGTCGCCGGTGCCGTGCGCGCCGATGATGCCGCAGCCGCCGCGCCCGCACGCCGCGTGCCGGCCCGCGTCGAAGCCCCGCATCGCCTGGACGTGCTCGTCCGGCCCGGCGCCCGCGAGCACCCGCTGCTCGCCGTCCAGCACCACGACCGCCACGTCCAGCAGCGACGCGACCTCGTCCACGACCTCCTGCAGGCCGCCGCCGCACAGCACGATCTGCACCAGCGCCCGGTGCACCTCCTCGGTGCGGGCGAGGACGGCCGCCTGCCGGTTCAGGATGTCGGTGAGGACCTGGTTCAGGATGTCGTCGAAGCCGACGTCGTTGGGGAGCAGGATGAGCGGGAAGCCGCGCCGGTCCGCCTGCGCGATCATCTCGGCGGGCAGCGAGTCCAGGTAGCGGCCGAGCTTGATGGCCAGGGCCGCGAGGCCGCGCTCGTCCAGGTCGGCGACCAGGTTGTCCAGCGACTGCGGGGTGTTGCGGAGGGGGTAGCCGGTGGTCAGCAGCAGCTCGTTCGGCTTGACCCACGACAGGATGTCGGGGACCTCCATCACGTTGAGCCGCTGCACGACCCGGTCGAGTCCGGACCGTCCCGCGATGAGGCGGGCGCCGTTCAGGGTGCTGGCGCCGAGGACCTCGCCGACGGACAGGCCGTAGGTCAGTGTTCCGGTGCTCGCGAGCCGCAGGGCCGGTGGGCCCGGGTCCGCACTGGTGTAACTCATGCCAGGGGTCACCTCGCCTTTTGGTGCGTACATCGCCGCGTGTGGCGTGATCGCTACCGGTTCCTGATCAACACTGACAACAAAGACGAACGATGACAACCATCCTTGGCAGCTTTCCCCATACGTCCGGTGCGAGGGCCGTTCTACCGTTTCGGCGGAGGCCGGGCCGCCCGCGATCCGGGCGGCAGCCGACACCGGCCTCGGGAGGATCCGTGACCGCACTCGTCCGCGACCCGATCCCGCTCCCGGCCCGTCCCGGACGGCGGCCACCCGCCGCCGGCGCGGCGAGCCTGGCGCTGCGGCCGCTGCTCGACCCGCCAAGGCGCGCCGCACGGGTCATCGCGGTGTTCCCGTCCGCGCTGTACCTGGAGACCCGCGGCGGCCCCGAGCCGCGCGTGCTGGCCGTCGTCACCTGCGACGCGGTCCGGCTGCCGAACGCCGTGGTGGTCGCCGCCGAGCGCCGCGAGCAGCCGTTCCGGTCCGTCCGCGAGGGCGACGAGGCGACGGTCGGCGACGGCCGCGTGGAGGCCGGGGCGCTGTGCGTGCGGGTGCGCCGCTGGTGGGACCCGGCGCCCGCGCTCGGCCTGGTCCAGCCCGCCGCGCTCGCCCGCGGCGTCGCCGTCCTGGAGGACGCGTTCGTCGCGGCGGGGATGGCGGGCGGCGGGCTCGCCGGGCATCCCGACCCGCTGGCGCTCGCCGAGTGCTGCGCCGCGGGCGACCTCGCGGGCGCCGTCGAGGCCGCCGAGCGGATCGTCGGGCTCGGCCCCGGGCTGACGCCGAGCGGCGACGACATCCTGTGCGGGCTGCTGGTGTCGCTGCGGCTGGTCGGCGGCGCCGTCGCCGCCCAGCGCGGTGGGACGGCGGTGTGGCTCGCCGACTGGCTCGGCGCGGCCGTCACCGCGGACGCCGGCACCCGCACGACCGCGCTCGCCGCGACGCTGCTGCACTGCGCGGCGGCGGGCGGCGCCGGCGGGGAGATCGCCGCGGTGCTGCGCTGCGTCACCGGGCACGAGCCGCCGTCCGCGGCCGTCCGGCGGCTGCTGGCGATCGGCCACACCTCCGGCACGGACCTGGCGTGGGGGGTCCTCGCGGGCTGCCGCGCCACCCTCGCGCTCACGTCCCCCGGCCACCGCCGCCCGGCGGTGGACCCGGCGGAGCACACGGCATGAGCGAAGCGGACCGGGGGGCGCGGGGGAACGTCCCCGCGGCGGGCCGGCGGGACGGGCGCGGGGCGCCATGAGCGCCGACTGGGTCGAGGTGCGGCGGGGGGCCTACCGCGATTCGGTCACCCTGATGCGGGTGAGCCGCCTGCTGGCGGAGCGGCCGGACGTGTCGTCGGCGATGACGGCGATGGGCACGGAGCCGAACCTGGAACTGCTCGCGCGGATGGGGTTCGCGGTGCCGGCGGACGCCGGCCCGGCGGACCTGGTCGTCGCGGTCCGGGCGGAGGGCGGCGGCCTCGACGGGGCGCGGGAGGCGCTGGACGGCCTGCTGCGGGAGGCCGCGCGCGTCCCGGACGGCGGCGGGATCCTCGGCGCGCCGCCCGCCCCGCGCACGACGGCGTCCGCCGCGGCGCGCGGCGAGGCGTCGGTCGCGCTGGTGTCGGTGCCGGGGCCGCACGTGTTCCCGGAGGCGATGGACGCGCTCGACGCCGGCCTCAACGTGATGATCTTCAGTGACAACGTGCCGGTGGCGCAGGAGATCGCGCTGAAGGAGGCGGCGGCGCGGCGCGGGCTGATCGTGATGGGGCCGGACTGCGGGACGGCCGTCGTCGGCGGCGCCGGGCTCGGGTTCGCGAACGCGGTGCGGCCGGGGCCGGTCGGCGTGGTCGCGGCGTCCGGGACGGGCGCGCAGCAGGTGATGTGCCTGCTGGACGCGGCGGGCGCCGGGGTCCGGCACGTCCTCGGGGTCGGCGGGCGGGACCTGTCGCCGGAGGTCAGCGGGCGGTCCGCGCTGTCGGCGCTGGCCGCGCTGGACGCCGACCCGGGCACCGAGCTGATCGTGCTGGTGTCCAAGCCGCCGGCGCCGCAGGTCGCGGACCTGATCCGGGAGGCGGCGCGGCGGCTGGACACGCCGGTGGTGTTCGCGCTGCCGGCGCCCGGCGAGGACGACCTGACGCTGGCGGTGGAGAAGGCGCTGAAGGCGCTCGGGCTGACCGTCCCGCGATGGCCGTGCTGGGAAGCGCCGCGCCCCGCGCGGGTGCCGGCGGGGAGGGCGCTGCGCGGCCTGTTCGCGGGCGGGACGCTGCGCGACGAGGCCGAGGTCATCGCGCGGGACGCGCTCGGCTGGGACCTGGGGGCGCGCGGGCACCGGTTCACCGACTTCGGCGACGACTCCTACACCCGGGGCCGCGCCCACCCGATGATCGACCCGACGCTGCGGCTGGAGGCCCTCGCGCGGGAGGCGGCGGACGCGGCGTGCGGCGTGCTGCTGCTGGACGTGGTGCTCGGCCACGGCGCCGAACCGGACCCGGCCGCGTCGCTGGCACCGGCCGTCGGAGCCGCCCTGCGCGACCGCTCCGACCTCGCCGCGGTGGTGTCGCTGTGCGGGACGCCCGCCGACCCGCAGGACCGCGACCGGCAGGCGGAGGCGCTGCGGGACGCGGGCGCCGCCGTGTTCGCCTCGAACGCGCAGGCGGCCCGGCACGCGGTCGCGCTGGTGGAGGGGGTGTCCGGATGACGGACGTGCGGCCGCCGCTCGGCGGCCTCCTCACGCGGGACCCCCGGGTCGTCGCGGCGGGCGTCGACGTGCTCGCGGACGCCCTCGCCGACCAGGCCGTCCCGGCGGAGCGGGTCGACTGGCGGCCCCCGCCGCCGGGGACGGAGGCGGCGCTCGCGGCGGTGCTCGGCGACCCCGGGCACGCGGACGCCAACGCGGAGGCGGTGCGGCGGATGACGACCGCGCGCCCGCACCTGGTGGACGTCCGGCCGGCGCGCGACGTGCTCGGCCTGGAGAAGGGAACGTTCCTGCACGCGGGCCCGCCGCTGGAGTGGGACCGGGCGTCCGGCCCGATGCGCGGCGCGCTGATCGGCGCGATGATGCTGGAGGGCCTCGCGGAGACGCCGCGCGGCGCCGAGCGGGAGCTGGAGCGCGGCGCGGCCGTCCTGGAGCCGTGCCACCACCACGGCGCGGTCGGGCCGATGGCGGGCGTGGTGTCCCCGTCGATGTGGATGCTGGTCGTGGAGGACGCCGAGCACGGCGGCACCGCGTGCTGCTCGCTGAACGAGGGCCTCGGCAAGGTGCTGCGGTACGGGGCGTACGGGCCGGAGGTGATCGAGCGGCTGGCCTGGATGGGCGAGGTGCTCGGCCCGGCGCTCCAGGCGGCCGTGCGGCGGCACGGCCCGCTCGACCTGATGGCGGTCATCGCGCAGGCGCTGCAGATGGGCGACGAGCTGCACAACCGGAACCGGGCGGCGACGTCGCTGCTGCTGCGGGAGCTCGCGCCGGACCTCGCCGCGGCCGACGAGGTGCCGCGCGACCGGGCCGCCGAGGTGCTCCGGTTCGCCGCCGGGAACGACCACTTCTTCCTGAACGCGGGGATGGCGGCGGCGAAGGCGTGCGCGGACGCGGCCCGGAACGTCCCCGGGTCGAGCATGGTCGTGGCGATGTCCCGCAACGGCACCGACTTCGGCGTCCAGGTGTCCGGGACGGGCGACCGCTGGTTCACCGGCCCGGCCGGCGTGCCCGACGGCCTCTACCTCGGCGGGTACGGCCCGGACGACGCCAACCCCGACATCGGCGACTCGGCGATCACCGAGACGGCCGGGACGGGCGGGTTCGCGCTGGCCGCCGCGCCGGCGATCGTCCGGTTCGTCGGCGGCGAGGTGCCGGACGCGGTCGCCGCGACGCAGCGGATGTACGAGATCACCCTCGCCGAGCACCCGGTGCTGCAGATCCCGCTGCTGTCGTTCCGCGGCACCCCCGCCGGCATCGACGTGACGCGGGTCGTGCGGACCGGGATCCTGCCCGTCATCGACACCGGCATCGCCGGGCGGGAGGCCGGGACCGGCCAGGTCGGCGCCGGGATCGTCGAACCGCCGTCGAACGTGTTCACCGCGGCCCTGCACGCCCTCGCGGAGATCGCGTAGCGGGCCCGGGTGGGGGTACCGTCCGGGACATGACCGAGTCGATCACCGGAGCGCAGTACGCCATCGCCGCCGGGCCCTACCGGGCCGTCATCACCGAGTCGGGCGCGAGCCTGCGCGAGCTGACCCGCGACGGGCGGCCGCTGGTGCTGTCGCACGGCGCGGACGAGCCGGCCCCCGCCGCGTTCGGGCACCTGCTGATCCCGTGGCCGAACCGCGTCGACCGCGGGCGGTACACCTACGAGGGCACCGCCTACCAGCTGGATGTGTCGGAGCCGGACCTGGACTGCGCGATCCACGGGCTCGTCCGGTGGGCGGCGTGGCGGGTCGCCGAGCACACCGCGGACCGGGTCCGGCTGACGCACCGGCTGCTCGGCACCGCCGGCTACCCGTTCCGCCTGGACCTGGAGGCCGAGTACAGCCTGGACGCCGCCGACGGGCTGCGCGTCCGGATGACGGCGTCCAACCCCGGAACGCGGACGGCGCCGTACGGCCACGGCGCCCACCCGTACCTGACGGTCGGCGTACCGATCGACGAGTGCACGGTGACGCTGCGCGCCGACCGGTACATCCCGGTGAACGACCGGATGATCCCGTCCGGCGGCGACGCCGACGTGACCGGCACCGACCACGACCTGCGGGACGGGCCGCTGCTCGGCGCCCGGAAGATCGACAATGCGTTCGCGGAGGTGCACCGCGACGAGGACGGCCTCGCCTGGGTGACGCTCGCCGGCAACGGCCGGACCGTCCGGCTGTGGGCCGACGACGCGCACCCGTGGATGGAGATCTACACCGCCGACAACGCCCCGGCCCCGCGCGAGGGCCTCGGCGTCGAGCCGATGACCTGCCCGCCCAACGCGTTCGCGTCGGGCGAGGGCCTCGTCGACCTCAAGCCGGGCGAGCGCTTCACCGGCTCCTGGGGCGTCCAGGAAGTCGCCTGAAACGCGGCGAGCCGCCGTCAAGGCCCGGGTTCGCGAGCATGCCGTCGGCGGAGAGCCTGGCCGTGGAGACGGCGGTGATGTTCGTGCCGGCGCTGGTGTCCGTGCTGGTGCTGGCGGGAC